>CAZJOD010000180.1:0-7281 GCA_964547525.1 uncultured Clostridiaceae bacterium | reverse complement strand
TGTATGGTTTTTCCAAGCAATACTTATTAAACTCACGATTGAAGATATTCTCTTAATATGTTATTGTGTATATATTTCAATGTACCATTTTTTACTATGGAGGTTATTTTAATGATACTTTCAGGTCTTGAAATAAAAAGACGAATTGGCAAAGAAATAATAATAGAACCTTTTGATGAGAAATATATAAATCCCAACAGCTATAATTTGCGTTTACATAACGAGCTATTAGTATATGAAGAAGATATTCTAGATATGAAAAAGCCTAATAAGACCCAAAAGATAATTATACCTGAGGATGGACTTATTCTTGAACCGGGTAGGTTATATTTGGGAAGGACTCTTGAATACACAAAGACCGAAAACTATGTTCCGATGTTGGAAGGACGATCTTCTATTGGAAGACTGGGATTATATGTACATGTAACTGCCGGGTTTGGTGATGTTGGGTTCAGTGGATACTGGACGTTGGAAATTCAATGTGTTCATTCTATAAAGATATATCCCGAAGTTGAGATTTGCCAGATATATTATCATTCTATTGAGGGTAAATATGAAAAATATAGCAGTGGAAAGTATCAGAACAATACCGGTATACAACCAAGTCTTCTTTACAGGGATTTTGAAAAGGGTGATTAATTTGGCAAGTTAAACTGCAACTTTTATACATATCAAAGTCAATCGATGCGATGATTCGCAATAGGAGACTGGATATTCTTTCAGATCATACCGGAAATTAAATTGTAGAATTTTAGAAATTATAGTATAATTATTGTATAAACTCTTAAAAATATTAAGGAAAAGTTAAAGTGTATAAAATAGGAGAATTCTCAAAGCTATGTAGAATACCGGTTAAAACTTTGCGTTATTATGACAGTGAAGGTTTACTTACACCGGATGAAGTAGACCGATTCACGGGTTATAGATATTATTCACCATCAAAAATAAATGAATGCAACAGGATAATGGCATTAAAAGAATTGGGTTTTACTTTAGATGAGATTAAAAAGCATATTAATACGTCAAATAAATCCCAAACAATAGATCTGATACATTTAAAGGAAAAGGAACTCATAGTAACCAAAGAACATTTAGAATCACAGCTTCAGCGGCTAGATATTTTAAAGAGTACAATTGAAGCCGAAGACAGCAAAGTATTTAATATAGTTATCCGAAAACCTGATAATTTTAAAATAGCATTCATAAGAAAAAAATTTTCAGAAAAAAAAGATGTTTATAATGAAATCGAACAATTACGCTCAAAACTACCTGAAAGTATTATTGGAAAAAGAAGTATTATCATAAATTATGACATGGAATATCAGGAAGAAGACTTTGAAATTGAAATAGGAGTTGAAATCACAAGTAAACTATCTAAAGAATATGATTATCAAGTAAAGGATATTATTTTTCAAACAGAAACAGCCGGTTTAATTTGTAACAAAGACGATTTTTACGATGCTTCAAAATATATGCAAATTTTTCTCATGCAAAACAAATATGAAATATATGGTAGTTCGTATGAAATATATTATGCAGACAATTTAATTGAATTATTAGTACCTGTAAATAAAATAACAACTGCAGGTAAATTATCAGATTTTAATAATAAAGTTATTTTTATAGATGACCCAACGGTAATAGGACGATGGGAATTTATAAATTGCTTGCCCTCAATTAATTATTTTAATATTAATAAGATTATGACTGCCGACCAAACAAAAATTAAGGAAATATATTTTTTACCAAACGGCGAGGAATATTGGTGCTTCGGATGGACTAAGGGGTTTGTCATATCAAATAGTCCATACAAGATCTTAAATAAGTATACAGTTAAAACAATTAACGGTCAAAGATATATGTTTGTTGAAATGAAGTCAAGCAAATATTTTAATTATAAAGGTATGACTGACATATGGGTTTTTAAACAAGCGGATAATATTGCTTATTCAAAAAAAGATATAAGGATAAGAGATAATACTGATCTTCCTTTTATTTATGATGATAATGTAATTGGGAAATGGTATGTTTTTGATTTTGTAAGTGAAATCTCAAATTTTGATCCTAAAACCCTTAGTCTCTATCGTAGACTTAATAACTTAATATGGAAGACAGTGGAGTTTGTTCCGGATGGAAATTGTAAAATTCAACTTTTAAAAGGATCGGTGTGTCAAAGACCGGCGTATAGCTGGACAAAATCTTATGTATTGTGTCATCTTTCAGAAGTAGCTCAAAAATATGATATTAAAAAGATTGCCGGATGTGAATATTTATTTATTGAATGGAAAAGCGGAGATTATATTTTTGGGGGGTTTAAACCTCATTATTATGTTTTTAGAAGATATAATGTCAATAAAAGCGTATTTTACCAACCATAAATAAAAAATTGAATTTTCCTTGACTCTCCAGTTAACAGGAATGTTATTCTTTTATCTGTAATGAATTTAATAATACGTGTTATGAGGAGTGAATAACTATGAAACGACTTTTTATTTATGTATTGCTAGTAATATTCTCTGTGATACTTTTAACCGGATGTAATTTTGATGAAAAATTATCAGAAGAGTCACAGACTATTGAAACATTACCGGTAGAAGAAGAACTGCCGCAAGTTACCATAATGATGGGATTATACGGTAATACCCAAAACGGTAACATGCCTGCGTTTAAAGATCAAGTGGATGAAATGCTTGATAAACTTAATAAAAAGGCACAGGATGACGGACTGAATGTAATAGTTAAAATACAATGGTTGCCGGCTACTTATAGTGTTGATTTCATTAATCAACATAAGGATTATCAATGTGATATATATCATGCATGGAGTAATGCTGCCAAGGTATTGTACGAACAAGGTTACATATTACAATTAAATGATTTAATAAAAAATTATTTCCCTTCTTATTATTCAATTTTAAAATCCGATCATTTCGAAAATTTTTATAAAATATATTTTGATGATTTGGAAACTGAACCGATATATTCATTATATAATAATTATCTAAATACTGACGCAATATCGGTAATGATGGATAAAACTATTGTAGATAAATATGATATTAAAATATCAAATTTAAATGATTATATTGAAGCTTTACGAGAGATAAAAGCCGGTGGCGAACCTAAAATACCCGGTATTGCTTATCATGGTTTTTTAATAAGTGACTTTATGAAACAATCGGGTTATTATAATTTTGATTATGACAACCTTCTGTTTTACTGTAAATATGATGCATCCGATTATACAGTTTATGCTGCGTCACAACTTGATGAATTTAATCAGGCTATAGAGTTTTATAAAGATTTGTGGAATGAAAAATTAATAGGTCCGTATAATGATCCTTATATTTCACTGGCAATGGGTGATACATATTCAATTTTAACTTCTCAATCAAATTTTCTTACTCACAAAAATACTTTCAGGAAGGATAAGGAATATGTATTATTTCCATTAAATAAAGATAAACAAACGCAAAATATACATGGGGTAGGACTTGTTGTTAGCAAAGATACTCCTAATCCGGATAGGGTGATGATGTTTCTTAATTGGTTGTATTCGGATCAAGAAAATTTGGATATTTGGAATTATGGTGGTTTTGCAGATGATTCAAATCAATATTACGGCTTAGACGACCAAGGGAGATTAATTTATAAAAAAATTGATAGTCCGTTTTACTATTGGTTAGATGTATCTGCACGTGATACGGTATTTAATATCCGGTATGCGCGTGGACCTCATTATTTAGCTAAAACATATATTAATGATTATATGGATCTTCTTGGAGAACAGTTAAAAGAGAGAAGTATAATTACTTTAATTCAAAACATATCTGATTCTACAGGATATGAAGATTTTTGGAATGAATACAGTAAGTTGATCAACAATATAAGAAGTTATAGTAATTTAATAAATGATGTCATCCAAATAAGAACAAATCCCAATTTTGACTTAAGCCAATACATTAAGAAATTAAGGGAAGCAGGAATTGAAGATACTGCAAGATCTTTATCAAAACTCTTTAATGATGCAGCTAAAAATCAATAGTAATGAAATACGACACGGGATGTCCCTGTGCAAGCTGCTTTTGGAGCCGAGTTTAATCTAACCCGCTAACTCTATTCAGCAAATTTAGTACATAAATGCTTTTATGAAAAAGCGGTCTTGTTATTCATTATATAATTCATTTATAAAACAATTTGAGAACTTGGTGTATGCCGGGTTCTCTTTTATATTCTCAGAAGTTCTATCACACCCGAGACTCCTTACATCAACAATTTTTTTTACCGTAACGGGAGGTTCGGATAATATTATAACTCGATCAGCCAATATCAATATGTCATCAATATTTCCGGTTGCAAACAATATGGAATGCTCCTCGTTGAGAAAGGATTTCCGTAAAATATGTAAAAGCTCAGCTTTTGTTTTAAAGTCTATATTAGAAAAAGCATTGTCAATAACTAATAATTTAGGATCAAGCATAATATTTTCTATTAACGTGATTTTATTTTTAATGCTTCCGGATAATTGTGAAGGATATTTATCTTTATACTGCAATAAATTAAATTTGTCTAAAGTTTTATATATATATTTTTCAATGTCATCATCACTTTGCACACCGGACATATTTATTTTATAGAATAAACAGATGTTATCATATACTGTTCTCCATTCAAAAAAGTAATTTTTATTACATGTGTAACATATTTTATGGATTTTGTCTATTTCCAGTGACGGATGAAATTTAACCGTTCCTTCATACCCGTTATATATTCCTGAAATAAGGTATAATAATGCCGACATGTGTGTTTCAGACGTACCTATAACTGCTAAAGCTTCACCACAATTTATATCAAAAGTCAAATCTTTAATCAAGGGAGTTATTTCGTTATCTATTTTTATATTTTTATTTATATTAATCATTTCTAAAAGTTTATGCAAAACAGTGTCTCCGTCTATGTTTAAGTTATTATATTATATTGATAGCAATATGTTTTTGATACAAAAACACAAATGTATGATGGTAGTTATTAGTGTTTGAAAAGGTGGTATATATTTTTCATGAATAATACGGGTTCTATAAATATTACATTAAAAACTAAAACTATTTTTATCATAATTAATAATATGGTGAGATTCCACTTGGTGTGCTATAATGATATACATTTGACGTATATTAAAAATGTGATATGCGGCATTAAAACTATATAAAGATTCTACTGCAAAACTTTACTTACAGGCAATGGTATTTTCGACGACAAACGGCAGAATGCCCTATAAGAGGCCTTGGTACACTCCGGTTTACAGTAAGTGAGTTAATGCAGTGAAACCATATAAATAGTTACATTATTTTTTATCTATGGGGTGAAATAAATGAGTTACTTTGCAATAGCGACATGGCAATTTTCTTTGGAAGGGATGCAGAAAGCGGCGAAGTTATTAAAAAATAACGGTGATGCGATGGATGCAGCCGTATTAATAGCAAAAACCGCTGAAAATAATCCTGATGTACATTCGGTGGGATTCGGAGCAATTCCTAATCGTGACGGTGAACTGGAGTTAGATGCTGCAGTTATGGACGGAAAAACTCTTAATATAGCTGCGGTATCGGCGGTTAAAGGGTTCAAAAACCCTTCAGAAATCGCAAAAAATTTGCTGGCGATGAATAAGCATACTTTCTTAACTGCAAGAGGTGCCGAGGAATTTGCATTAAGATGCGGACACAAAAAAGAAATGTTAATAACAGGCGATTCCATACGTAATTATTATGAAAAAAAGAACGAATTGGAAGAGTCTATAGAAGCATATGCAGGTCATGACACAATAGGGGCGATAGCCATGGACAATAAATCCAATATATGCGCTTGTACCTCAACAAGCGGGATATATTTGAAACACCCCGGACGTGTAGGTGATACACCGCTACCCGGTTGTGGTTATTATGTAGATGATGAAATCGGTGGAGCGACGGCAACAGGTGTAGGAGAAGATATAATGAAAGGATGTGTATGTTTCCACATAGTAGAACTGATGAGGTTAGGAGCTACGCCACATGACGCTGCAAATGAAGCTGTTATGCGTTTACATAAGCGGTTAGCGGTACATAAAGAGTCTGTCGGAAATATTGCTGTTGTTTGTATGGATAAAGAAGGCAGATATGGAGCTGCTGCAAACCATGACGGATTTGCTTTTTCTGTAGCGGGGCATGACATGGAACCTTGCACTTTATATGTTAATAAATTATTTAATTTATAGTATGTGAAAAAAATTAGGGAGAAAAAAGTTATTTTATAATTATAAAAACTCCGTGCTATTACCGCCCGGAGTTTTTTTATACATCATATTTGCTATAAACAGTATTTAAATTTTTACAAACTCAGGATCCTCAGAGCTTTCTTTATAAATTTCTTGCTTAGTTAAGTATAATGATTCTCTAAAATTAAATAACTCCTTTTTAGAATACCATTTTACATCAAGGCATATGTTACCTTTTGCATGTTCTATCAATAGAAGAGCTCGTTTTGAAAACGTATACCCTAATGCTGAAATAGTAGCTAAAAGTATGGATGCTACTGTAAATACTCTGAAAAATCTATAAGCGATAAATGCCAATATGACAAAAAGGAATGCAACCATCAAAAATGTTAATGGATACCGAGTTCCATAGGTAGTCGATTTAACATCTTCAATGGGAATTTTATTACGTCTGTTATGGATTCGAGGTAAAGTTCCGTGAATTCGTTCCATTAAAACACCTTCTTGATAAAGGTTTTTATCAGTTAACACTAAAACGGTACGGGTTCTTTTGCCTGCCAAACCTCTCTTTAAATAGCGTGAACCAAGAACATTAATAATTTGCTCATTTTTATCCTTGATATAATTGTTCAACAACTCCTTTTTTTTCTCAGACAGTTCGCTGACATTATCATAATTTTGTATTTCATCCATAATAACTTCAACATCCTTTTCTTTTATTATAATAATAGTATAACCTTTTTTTATCTCCATGTCAAAATTTGTTACAGAAATTTTATACATATTCTAACTACTTATTTTACTGGAATAGCTTACTGCGAATGGGAGTGTATCGATATCTATTAAGCGGTATCTCCCGAGTTTATCATTAAAAATGCCTTTGCCTATAGTAGTAATACGCATACTTAATCTTTAGATTTTTTTCAGCAAAAATTTCGCATATCTAAGGGGTATCACACCGATCGCAAGAATTGCTTGATTGAAAAAGTAAATTCCACTTTGTAAGATTAAATTCCACCCATTTTACA
>CAZJOD010000179.1:0-7345 GCA_964547525.1 uncultured Clostridiaceae bacterium | reverse complement strand
ACTATATATAGATGACTCTTTATTCATTTTCAAATTTATTTTATCTCAATTCTTACCTTTAGTACCCTTTGTAGCTTTGGTGTGTATCCGTGACCGAAGAAACCGAATATGTAATCATATCCACCCTCCGGTGCAGGTATGAAAAATCCGTTCATAGCACAATGATGAGTGTTAAATGCATTACCGTCATGATCCCGTTGTATGAATCGGACAGGTTTCCATGTTTTTCCTTCATCAAAGCTTCGTGCAAGATTTAGTCCGAAAAGATCTTTTTCCGGTAAATGATAATATTCCCGTGAATACGGTACACGGCAGCCAATTAAAAATGATCCGTCCGGTAGTGTCAGCCCTTGTCCTATTGTCGCTCCGGTACCCGGCAGATCAGTAGGAACAGGCTGTGACCATGTTTCACCTTGATCGGATGATTCAGATCGGAAAAACCATGTATCCGATTTCCCACCGCCTTTGACACCACGTCCTAACTTTTCACGCCCACGAATTATTGAAACAAGCTTTCCCTCCTTTGTTAAGAATAAAGTCTGTTCATTATAACCAGCAGGTTGCTTCGGATTATCACGAATAGACAAATCCGGTTCATAACCTACAGTTCTAAATCTCCAGGTTTTTCCGTCATCATCACTTATAAGAACGCCACACCGCCAATTTTCACCTCTTACCGAAATACCCCACATAGTGAAAATTAATCTTCCTGAAGGCAGCTGTAAACCTCCTTCAAAAAATTGTTCTCCCATAAACGTTCCCGACGGCCATTCGATAATAGTAAAATCGGTTTGGTTTTTTTCCTTCCTAGCATATAATAATGTATAATCCCTAAGAGACATATCATTATGCCTTGTACCCTCAGGTGCATCCAATACCTGATGTATTCCTCTGTATAGCACGGTACCTTTATTCGTTCTGAAAAAAGGTCCGAAGCTCATACTTTCTTTTAAAGGATTTTTTACTCTTTCCGATACGACCTGCTCAGGATCACTCCATGTCTTTCCACCATCCAAAGAAAAAGTTGAAAAGTCATGGGTTCCTACCCAATCGTCTTCCACATAATCAGATATAAGGCTATGCCCGAATCTAAAAGTCAGTCGTTTGTCATCTTCATCAAAAAGTGTTCCGACAATAACATCTTTGAAGCCTCTATCCCGTAAATCCAAAAAAACATCAACATCTTTAATAACCACATTAACGCTCATATCCGCTCCTCCTTAGACATTTTGACTATAATTTTTATCTAATATGGTTCTACTACATAAACTTTTTTTACTGGTAAAGGTATTTTCAATGACAAATCGGCACCGGTGCACCCCGGTTCACAGCATAATGTAATCTATTGCAGTGAAATCATATATATATATTTTATTATAATTTTGGTATGAATTACAAGGACAGATTTTGCAAATATTCAATTTGTGATTTTACTGTTTACTTCGCACCATAATTTTTTTGTACCATTTTTGATTTTTTACATATATACACCTCACATCAGTATCTCCCGTATTCTTCTACAATATCATATACAAGCTTAATTCTGTTTAATTCGGTACCCGGAGGAACCTGGTCGCCGGCTGATTGAACCAATCTGTTATTAATTTTTTTCAAATCAAGCCATTTCCTTACATGCCGGATAAAGTCTTTTTCTTTTGTTTGGGGAAGCCACATGTCAGGTGATATACCACCGAATAATATCATTTCATTTCCGGCTTGTCTTCGTATTTCTTCAGGTGCCAAGTCACCGTTAGGGGAAGGTGTACAGGCATCGGCCACATCAACACCGGTCTTTGCCACCAAACCTATGATATTGTTCAATCTGCCGTCTAAATGCGCCGATACGGTTTTTCCATTTTGATGTAATTTGTCGGTAATATTTTTATAATGATTAAAGCTGTATTTCATAAAAAGATTCGGTGATTGTATATCACTTGACAAATTATCTCCGAAAAAGATATGCGGTGCGGGTGACAAAGCGTATATATCAACAAGCTCGAGTTGTTTTCCGTTATATGTATCAACATATTTTTTTACAGCTTCAGGTTCATCATGTACTGCATATATAGTATTCATTATGCCCATGTAATATGAAATCAAAGAACCGAAACCCGTATATCCGATGCTCGGAAAACCAATCCCCACTTCACCGCCGATTGATTCTATTTTGCTCCAATTTTCATATTTGGGTTGAAATCTTTTTTTGCTGCATGCATATGTTAGAACTTCCAAATCCTTGATAGATTCAACCATTAATTTTATGATATCCCATGAAAAACTCATAGAATTCCATTTTCTCACCATACGGATTTCTCCTATAGGCGTTTTAAAGGTTTCTATAGCCAAATCTTTTGATATTTCCCTTTCCCTTTTAACTCCGTCATCATAATATTCCTCATGAAGAGATCCGGCTTCAATATACCATCCGGCTTTTACTTCTTTGTGTAAGTTTATCATTTCTTCAGTGCAATTATTTATGCTAAATAAATCCCAAGGTATTCCCGCTTCGGACCTAAACCAATGTCCAAGATCCGCAAACCACGGAACCCTGTCGGGTGTACCGGCTTTTAATAAATTTAATAATCTTTCTCTTTCGGTCATATATCCTCCTGGTAAATTTTAAATGTTTTATGAACCACTATCTTGAGTATTACTCCCTAATCATGCCTGTTTCAGGAGTTAACAGATATTCTGACGAACTCAATACAGGTGTAATCACACAGCGGTCCCGTATAATAATATGCAAGTATCTCATCATTATTTAACCGTAATAACGCCGGATGTCCCACACTAAACAGACTCATTTCATGCCATGCGTCGTTCATATTTATATTCCGACTGTCTTGCTTGCTTAATCCGCATTCATATACCACTAAAGCTTCATCATACGTTTTTCCGTAGTCTTTACTTGTACGAACAGTAATAACAGGACTTACGGTTCGGTTTATTTCGATTGTAGCAATCCTACCGTCTCCTAAGTCTACGGGACGACCCGGCTGCCCGTAAATACCGGTATCCCAAAATGATCCCCATGACCTGCCCCCGTCATGACTCATTTTCCCATGTATATTTAAATATTCACTTCTTTTACCGTCAAGTGTCCAAAAATAGTTGACTATAGTTTTACCGTCAGACATAACATTCGGCCGTTGATCCCAATAATACATATCAGGTACCGCAGTTATTATAACAGGATCCTTCCAAGTGAGACCTTGATCATAGGAAAAAATTATTGCAGATTTATGTACCCATTTGGATTTATCCCATGTATGCTTATTGATTTCAAACTGACATACTATACTACCGTCTTTAAACATAAAAGGCGCCCCGGTTAACGGCACAGGATCAAAAATAGGTTCTGTATTCATAAGCTTAGGAGTTGACCAAGTTTCACCTTCATCTTCTGAAAAACAATAAAATATTCTAGTATCCTTCAAACTCTCATTTTCAGGATTATAATAAGGTTTTGATGTGTCTGACGAATCAACCCAATTACAAACTAAAAGCACTCGTTTACCACCTAAAGAAAGAAAATACATCAAACGATTTTGTCCGGGCACACCATTAATCATAGGAAGTTTTACAGGTTCATAAGGCTTAGTCCATGTCCTGCCTTCGTCATCCGACCAAGTAATAACCGCATGTTGAAAATCGCAATCTCCCTTTATTCTAGCTGCCTTATAAGCCGCAAGCCACCTGCCTGAAGGCAAAAGCTCAATGCACGGAAAAGTATTGCTATTAAAATTTTCATCATTTAAGGGTTTTGGAATCATACCTCTTCTAGTTATCTTCATACATTATCCTTTCACATTATTTACTTATAAAAATCCGTCCGGTGTAAGCCAAACGGATTTTAATTTTCAATATTATCTTATGCATTAAACAATTGGCACTAATAATTTTTTTAATTTATACTGTTATAGTATATAGTAATTGTATTGGTTTGGCTACTTTTAGTAAATACAATTAATAGCCATATTTTGATAAATGATGTCTTAAAACACCATTTTTATTTTTGCTAAACGTTTACAGAGACATTAATAAAAGCCGGGTATGTGCCGAACATACCCGGCTTGGTATAAACTTATAACTGATTCTACTGCAATATCTATTTTTACTGTAAAAGAGCGAATAAACATTAATTGCAAAATTTGTTGGCGAAAATGCAGTATTTAAACCAATCAATTGCTGTTCAATATTTTTTATGAACACCAACCAGCATCGAGCACATTGATTTTAGCTTATAACTCACAACAAGTGTTCGTTACTTCGCTTAGTTATATAGGACGTCGCGTTGACCACGACAGTTAAAAAATGCAAGTTAAGCTGTTACAGATTTCAATTACAGTTCAGTTTATGAGTTTTTGCAGTGAAATCATAACTTTATTTTAGAATATTCCCTATCTTCTAATTTTTATAGGTTGTAATTCTTCATTTTTTTGATTAACAACTGTTATATTATCGGTGACACCTGTAACTTTTATTATTACATAAGGATATGTCAGCGCTAAAGTAACATAATCAAATTTTCCAGGAGATTTTTCTTCAACTGTCACTTTGGTGACACCATCCGTCTGCACTACAGACTTTACACTTATAGAATATCCTCCGGTGGTTTTCTCACCTGAACTAATAAAGATGTATGCCCCTTCGTCAACATTTAAGACAATGTAGCCCCTTTTTTCCTTGTATTTTTCAATGGCAGTTTGTGCCTCTTCAGGTAAAACCGCAATATCATCTATTACTCGGTATATTAGCTTACCATTATCCGATTCTTCCGTTTCCAAGGGATCTTTGGAACTTTGTAATTCATCACATCCCGTAATGGTTATAAAAAATGCAAACAGTAATATTAATATTGTAAAATTTTTTCTCATCTATTATTTTCCTTTCAAAAATCGATTAAAAGAATATATAGATATAGAATTTTCAATAAAAAATATTTTTATTCCGAATATAATTCTATTGCAAAAACTTTACTTTATTAAGGTTTTAATCAATAATTTTTGTGTTCGGTCAGTATTGCGTCAAAACCTAGAAGTCTCAATACAACGGTAGTATGTCCCGCTTTTTGCAAATCCTCACCATACACTATAATTACCTTATCTTTAGATAAAGAGTCAAAATCTTTATACATATCAGCTCCGAAAGGAATGTTGACGCCACCTTGCATCGGTCCCGCTTGAAACTGTACGGATTCATCTATACACAAAAATATAAATTGCGGATCTCCTTCCTCATATAACATCATAGCATCGTTAAAATAGATAGTATAATAATCAAACCTCGTATCTCTATATTCTTCCATAGGTTTGAAGAATTTATAAATCGCATCCCTAAAATCGTCTTTAATATCAGGTGGTGCAACTTGATTGAAACGGTTCGGATTATTCTCAATAATTCCAAAGACGCTTTCGACATTTAAAATCCCCTCTTCCCAGCCTGCTTCTACCGATTTTACATTAAATCCGGCCAATGCCAATAAAGCCGCGGCTTGAGACGATTTTGCGTTGGACTCACAATATACCGATACCGGTTTATCAAAAGGTATCTTATCTATGTTAGCCCATAAATCAGGTCCCCAAGGTATATTAACCGAATATTTGATGTGTTCTTTAGCATATTCGTCAGGTTCTCTTAAATCTATAATAAACATATCGGGATTAGCTCTTGCACCGTATACAAAATCATTGCTTTCCATAAGATACTTATCCGTGGGATAACTTTCAAGAAACTTATATACAGTGATTACAACATCATTTTCTTTAGAACAAGCGGATACCCCCGTTATTAATATGCATAAAATTGTTATAAAAAGCACCTTTCTCATATGTACTTTCATTAATTACCTCCGTTTTGCAGCAGAGTCGATATCATTGGTTCCCGGTTTGTTAACCGGCTAAAAGTTCTTGTATAAACATAGCCGCTGCACCTAAACATATAGTGTAGTCTCCGTAAAACCCAAATCTTTTAAATCTAACCCTATGCTCCTCATCAAAAAAACTTTTATTTATTGCTATGTCAACCGCCGTGTCATAATACAGATTAGAAATCTTAACTAAAGGACCGCTTAGAATCATCAAATCGGGATTAAGTAGATTTATATAATTCGCCAAACCGGTTCCTAAAATAATACCTGCATTTATAATCACTTCTTTCGCCAAATCGTCTCCCTGTTCGGCAGCGATACAAACATCGGTAAAATGTATATCCTCCGGAGACATACCTATTGAACGACGTCCTTTTTTTATTTCCGAACAATATTTTCTTAATATACCGGCCGCCGAACTGTAGCATTCTATACAGCCGTAATTACCACAATGACATTTTTCACCGTCAACATCAATGACCATATGTCCGAAAGAATCTTCAATGTTGTTAATTGTTCTGATTATATTACCGGAAGATATAACACCCGTACGGATTCCAATACCACAATTAAAATATGCAACACTATTTAAACCTTTACCGTAACCGAAATTAGATTCCAATAAAACCGCGCAATTGGCACCGTTGTCTGTAATTACGGGCAAATTCAAGCTTTCTTCCAGCATAGTTTTAATATGAACATTACTCCAGCCCGGAGCTTCAAAATTATCCGGGTTTATTATAATACCTTCATTTCTATCGAGTGGTCCGACCACGCCTAACCCAACCCCGATGATATCTTCTTTTGTTATATTTATATTTGATATCATTGTGTTTATCGTATCGGTTATAATAGAAACTGTTTTTTCAGGTATACAGGATCCGTCCATGGTGAAGAGGTGGTATGATAATATTTTCATTTTTAAATTGGATAGGACAACATATGTGTATGTTCTTGAAATATCAATTCCAATGACAAAAAACCGTTTTGAATCAATGTCGAATAAAGAAGGCTTTCTACCTCCGGTAGATTCTTCATTCCCGGATTGTACTATAAGCCCTTCGATTAAAAGCGGCTGCATAACCCTATTCAAGGTGCTAAGTTTCATATTGGTCAAGCTTAATAATGAATTTTTAGTCAAAGGGCCGTTATTACGAACAATATTGAATATTCTTTTGGCTTCACCCTCCAAACATGTAAACAAAGACCGAATATCCTGCATAATAAATACCTTTTCCTTTACCATTCTACCTGATATTATACCTTATCAGAAGACTTCTAACAAGCATTGGTTTTTATTAATACTTCGGTGAGGTATTTATATTTAAAAAATATAGAAAAAAAGAATACCTACCAGTCCACCGCCGGCTAGAGTTAAAATAGGATGCAATTTTAATTTTATTTGTGCCCATAAAGCCAAAAGTAAAATGATCACCGCTCCGATACTTACAATATGGACCGGATTTTTTAATAGAC
>CAZJOD010000178.1:0-7361 GCA_964547525.1 uncultured Clostridiaceae bacterium | reverse complement strand
ACACTTGACTTGATTTTACAACTCAGGTACAATGTTCATTCGTGAATTGCAATAGAATATAGTTTTTGAAGTAGAATCGTTATTAAAGTATTTTCTTGTTAAAACAGCGGGTTTACCGGTGGCGGTAAATGGCAGTAAAAACGATTTGAAGATTTTGTTTTTAAAGATTATACTGTATGATATAATATTAAAAAAATTGGAGAATAGTTTATGCATTATAAAAGTACAAGAGGTAATTCAAGTGCGAACTCATCGCAGGAAGCTATAATAAAAGGTTTGGCAGACGACGGAGGGCTATTTGTCCCGGACAACCTGCCGAAATTAAATAATTACGATTTAAAAAATATGTATCAAATGAGCTACACCGAATTGGCTTATTCGGTATTGAAAAGGATACTTGACGATTATAACGAAATTGAATTGAAAAGGTGTATAGACAACGCATATTCCACAGGATTTGACAATATGGGTCCGGCTCCTGTTATCACTTTAAATGAAAAGCAATCGGTTTTGGAATTATGGCACGGACCGACTTGTGCATTTAAAGATATGGCGCTTAGATTGTTGCCCGAATTGATGACCACCGCTTTAAAGAATACAGGTGTCAAAAAGACGTCCCTTATACTGACCGCTACATCGGGAGATACGGGAAAAGCGGCTTTAGAAGGTTTTAAGGATGTGGAAGGAACAAAAATCGTAGTATTTTTTCCCGAACACGGCGTAAGTGATATGCAAAAATTACAGATGATAACCCAAGAAGGCGGTAATGTGACATCCATTGCCATATCAGGTAATTTCGACGACGCTCAATCCGGTGTTAAAAGCATTTTTACAAACCGGACTTTAATTGATGAGTTGTATCAAGCCGGATATGTATTTTCATCGGCCAACTCCATCAATTGGGGTAGACTTGTACCTCAGATTGTTTATTATATAAGCACATATGTACACTTGGCAAAAAGCGGTATAATCGCTCTTGGAGATAAAATAAACTTCGCAGTACCCACCGGTAACTTCGGTAATATATTAGCAGGATATTATGCTGCAAAAATGGGGCTTCCGGTTAAAAAGTTCATTTGTGCCTCTAATGCGAACAACGTTTTAACAGACTTTTTTAAAACAGGAGAATATAGTATAAAAAGAAACTTTTATAAAACATATTCGCCTTCCATGGACATTCTTATATCAAGCAATCTTGAAAGACTGGTGTATGACTTGTTTAATCAAGACAGTCAAATCATATCCTCTTATATGAACAGGCTTAATGAAACCGGAAGCTATACAATACCAAAAGACATTATGAATAAATTGTCCGATCATTTTCATGCCGATTATATGGATGACCGACAAACCGTAAAGGTGATCGCAGAATACTATAACCGCTTCGGTTATTTATCTGATACCCATACGGCGGTTGCATTAGGTGTCGCTGAAAATTATACACAAAAAAATCTTGATAAAACACATACGGTAACCATATCCACGGCAAGCCCTTACAAATTCGGAAAAGCTGTTGCTAAAGCGGTTATTAACGATATTGATCTCGACAAATTTTCCGAATTTGAAGTATTGAAAATGCTGGAAGAAAAAACTTTAGTTAAAATACCCGAACCTCTTTCCAATGTAATGGGTAAGCCGGTGCTGCACAAAATTACTTGCTCTAAAAACAATATGGCCGATACACTGAAAAAGATTCTTTTGTAATTATGTAGTCCACATTTTATTGACCATTACCAGCATATCGTCTTTTGCTTGGTTGTCACTTTTATGAAGTGCGGTTTTTAATATTTCATCTGCAAGATGCTGATAATCGTCATACTCACATTTACTAATAATATATCGAATATCCGCTTCACCGACGGTGTCAGTTATACCGTCGGTAAGCATTACACTGACAAGTGTATTTTCAACTTGCTCTTTTACCGAAAACGTGTTAGGCTTGTTCAATATTCCTATAGGGGCGGAATTTGAACTTAGAAGCTTAACATCTTTGCCGTTATGTACAAATGTACTGCATCCTCCGGCTTTAATGAATTCTACTTCTCCGGAATACATGTTTAATACACACAGATCGGTTGTTGAAAAAGATTCTTGTTCGGTTTTAAAAGCTAAAAACGAATTTATAATATTAATGGCCGTAGTATGATCGGTATAGTCGTCGTAAAGACACTCTATCAAACTCATTACCGTATTACTTCGTGTATATGCCTTTTTACCCGTACCCATTCCGTCTCCAAGGGCGGCTATGTATAAACCTCCCTTGTTTTCAAAAAAAGTATAGCTGTCTCCGGATACATTGTTATCCAATGCGGATTTTTTTGCGATCCAGGTCATAACCTTGTAACTTTTAACAGGTTTGCAAATGATTTTGATATCACAATTGTCGCCAAAGAATACCGTATCATATTCTATCTTCTGCCCGGTCACACGGCTGACAATGCTTAGTATTAAATCTAAATTTTCTTTGTAAGGCGCCTTCTTATCATATAAAAGCTCCACTATATACTTTGATTTACAGGGTGAACTTATGAAAATATCCAAAGGCTCCATTGAAATGGAAATCAATAGATTTAGTATGTCTTTCTCCATGTTTTTACACTGGGATTTAGCTTTCTCCATTCTCATAAAGTAATCGTTTATATAAAACGCCAGACCGGATAACTGATTACTTGCAATAGTTTTTATATTGTCGATATGTCTTCTGTAAATTTTGTCCATCTTAAATATTTCACATGAATTATTAATACTTAAAATAAATTCATCTATCTTGCTACATTCTTTTCTGAATCGCCCGGGCAAATCGTTTTCATTAAATGTTCCTCCTGTGTTAATGGCTGCAACCGCTGCAAATATGGCTTGATATGTTGAATAGAAGTTATCCTCCCAACAATATTTACATTTATTACAGTTTTCGCAGATCTTTCCGGCTGCAATGTCAATTAGCCTATATGCATCATTTTTAATTTCAGTATTTTTAAATTCTTCATTTGGGATTAAGTTAGATATTTTATTTAACATGCCGGACATAGAAGCGATTTTAGAACTCATCAACGCACCTCCGGCATTGAATAATATACTGTTTTTTGTCTGCTGTTCAGTTTTTACTATATCAAAAACATAGTTCCCCGTTTGCATAGGAAAACTGGCAAATAGTATTATACCTAAAAGTGTTTCGATGATAAAAAATTCTCCATTTACAGCTTCCGAGAATGTTATTGAAGTGACAAGCCACGCAATGACAGTTCCTACAATAGGAACAATTTTTGATCCACCCTTTGCCAGTGCGCATATCAATACGGTTACACCTAACATTATGTAAACGAACATGTCAGTGAATCCTGATATGTATCCTATAAACATAATACTCAATACGAAGACACTTGCATAACCCGTATTGCCATAGAACGAACAAATCATCACTACGAATAAATATACGATAACACCTATATTGATATTGGCGATATTATACCCGATCACAGGAGACATTCCCACAACAAGAACAATAAATAATGCGGCATATTGTTCTGCTGCCAATTTTATCTTGTTTCCTATATCCTCCACGCCTGAGACGGCTTTTTTATAAATTATGAAAAGCAGACCTGTTAGTGCGGAAAACAATAGACCGAATAGAAAATTATAAAAAGAAAAACCACTGATAAAAGTAACCGATACTGAAGATAACATGTATGTACCCGCCATCATTATCGCTTTGTAACCTGTCTTTTTCGGCTTAAGTAAATAATGAATAAGCGAATACAATATGCATGCGATGATGTAAACGGGAAGATCCGCTTGTGCCTTGGTTATCGCCATACCAAGTATGGTAATGCACAAAGTGACAAACGGAATTATTTTATAATGCAGTACCACCCCGTATAGTGCAAGCACAAAAGGCGTAGCGGTTCCTACAAAAGACACTCCGGCGGTCATGAAACTCAGCAAAATTATAAAAATGCTTTTTATACCGGATATTTCCTCGGTAATCGTATCAAAAGTTTTTTCCGTTCTTTTGATTCTTTTGTTGATCTTAGATAATGTTGATTGCATCTAATTACCTCCGCTCCATTTATTATTAATTTACATAATATGGATGTATGGTGATTATAACAGATATTCCCATAAAAGGAAATGCAAACAACAATTTTTTTGTTATTTATTTTATATTAACTGTATACATGTATGCATCCGATGTCCAATCTCCTTGCCCGTTTTCAAACAACGGTGTGCAATATATCAAAATATCCTTACTGATACGATCTTCTCTTGCATAAAAATTTGAAAAAGCCACGCTGCTATTCTGTGAAGGTGTTTTTATATCTATTACCATTACGGAATCTTTTATTAACATGAACGATTTCGGGTCTACTTCACCTATTACCAACGGCCATCTAGGCAGATTACCCTTGCAATTGAGATTAGAAACATTCCCTATCCAATAATATTTACCGTTAGAGTGTTCTATCAGCTGTGAACAGGACGACGGTGAGAAAAAGACCGTATTATCATCACACATCCAAGGTTTAGGTTCGGTCCACGTATATCCTCCGTCTTCCGAGTAGCTATACCATTTATAACTGTTTAATTTATAGTTAGTATCTTTAGTTCCACCGTTACTCCCTCTCATTACCATCAGTATATCGCCGTTAGGCATTTCTGCAAGGGTAGGTTCGAGAACACCTCTTGTGGTTTTATTGGGATTTCCCATTACAGGATTTGAAATATCCCAATCAATCTTCCCTTCGGAGTTCCATGTACCTATCAACACGGCACTGTAATGGTATGTATATCCGCCACCCGGATTATAATAAAAACCTTCTTCGTCTACAGGATTTATTTGTACAGGAACAAGAATTTTTCCGTTGTTATCACCTTTTTGTCTTGTGAGCTTTATAGGTACACATGTGATATCACCGATCATTATGCCGTTTTGTCCTACGGTCACCCCGTCAAAGGGGTACTCCGGGGTATATTGGTCACCTTTTTGTATTATTTGCTCTTCAACCTCAAAAGCTTTCCCTCCGTCTGTTGATATTCCGTACCATAAAGTCCAATTCCTCATTCCTTCCAAGGGATTATCGTTAGGTAACAGTCCTTTTAAAAATATTACCACTAGTTTATCGTTTGACGGATCCACTATCTGAGTCTGCCAATACCTTCGCATAGTACCGCCTTGAGCCGAGTAATTAGTAGCCACATTGGTAAATGAATAATAGGAATTTCCGTTGTCGATGCTGTAAGACATGACATAGGCATCTTGTTTGTCCGATTGGGTTTGAAATGATATTAATTGAGTAAGGTAGTTTTTTGAAGCTTTGGTGTAAAACGTACGAACAGATACCGATACTCCTTCACTTGGCGATTTTTCGTATAGCTCTTTTGTTATGTTCCAAATGGAACTTACATATTCGGTATTGTTCTTTTTGATATAGAACGCTCTGTCAATATCACCTTTATCAAAAAACAACAAGTCACCGGTCCTAAGATCGACCTTTTCGGATTTATTACCGGAACATCCTGCAAACAGAATAAAAATTATCAGTAGAATGTATGTTCCTTTTTTCATGCCATCCTCTTTCATTGTCACATAATTTTAATAATACCAGTTATAATAGACACATTTATTAATATCTTAATTTTACAAAAAATTTTAATTAAATTCAACCTTATTATAAATGAGACTGACCAATATCAGGTATGTTTTACAAATTGACTTTACATCATATGCATGATATCATATGCATAATATTTTAGCGGGAGATATACTATGTCAAAATTTTTAGATTTTATACTATATCCCAAAAGATTTTACGAGAAATTAAACGATAAAACAAAATACTTGTTTTGGGGAATTTTGCTTATCGGTTTTATTGATATATTGCTGTTCGGTATGGGTTATAATCTGTTCTTACACTTTATCGATCGACCCGTCGGTGATTTTTTGCTTAATCTGTTTGTTTTATCAGCCGGTATGTTAGTCGTTGGATTTTTGGATATATTTTTTGTATCACTACCTCTAAGTGATTTATTTTACAGGTTTTCAACCAAAAAAGACACTTTAAAAAAACAATCCGGGCGTATTCTTTTTATAAAGATGTATATTTGCTCCCACTTTATAATTGCACCGGCCGGTGCGATTATTTCTATTATTTTTCAAAATATAAATATGGCAAGCGGTACTTTGTTGATAATGATTAGAACAATAGCCGATACTGCGGTTATAATATGGTCTTCGGCCTTATTAACACGCGGAACAAAAATAATATACGGGTATTCCGAAAAGCATAATTCAATTGTATTTTTAACTCTTTTTATCTGGACAACAGTAATCATAAGCAGAGTATTATATTTTATTATCAGTGTAGGACTTGTAGATCTTTTAAGATAAGTAAATCATCCGGCACTGTATATGGTCTTTCAATATTGTTATTTTGTATACTTAATACTATATGCAAAAGAAACTTTTTTATAAATATACAAAATATGGTGTTTCTATAATTATTAAAACAATATCTTGCGGTTTATTAAAATCGAATTGCAGTCAAATATTAAATAACCCGGTATTAAATTTTACATAATAATGTGTTATACTGTACATGCTATGTTATGAATATTGTTTTTATGAGGAGCAGCATTAATGAAAATAGACGATAAAACAAATATACCTTTTGGGGAATTGGCATTAATAGTACTCGAAAGCTGTAAAGATTTCGGTGCAAAAGTTAACAACCATTTAGCCGAAAGACGAAAATCAAAAGAAATATATCATTGTCATGACAATTCATATATCATAAAAGTGAACGATGTACGGTTTTCTAACGGCGAAGGCAAAGTTGTATTAAAAGAGTCGGTCAGAGGAAAAGATATTTATATAATGGCGGACGTAGGTAATTACGGTTGTACATATAATATGTTTGGAATGACCGCTCATATGAGTCCCGACGAGCATTTTCAGAGTATACTAAGAACAATCAGTGCGATTGCGGGAAATGCGAGGAGAATAAATGTAGTAATGCCACTATTATACAGTTCGCGCCAACATAAACGTAAAGGACGTGAGTCGTTGGATTGTGCCGTAGCGTTACAACAACTGACTCATATGGGTGTGGACAACATTTTTACAGTGGACGCTCATGACCCGAGGGTAGAAAATGCAATACCTTTAAACGGTTTTGAGAATATTTACCCCACCTATGATATGATAAAAGCTATTTTTACAAGTGACCGGAGCATATCCGTAGAAAAGGATAATCTATTGATAATCAGCCCTGATACAGGTGCGATGGATAGGGCTTTATATTACGCCGACGCACTAGGTGTGGATGTAGGTTTGTTCTATAAAAGAAGGGACTTTTCAAAAATCG
>CAZJOD010000177.1:0-7428 GCA_964547525.1 uncultured Clostridiaceae bacterium | reverse complement strand
GTAGGGGATAATAAAATTGAAAATGTTAGAAACGCAGAGGAAATGATAAAAAATGCAAAATCGGAAGGTGCACAATTAATTATATTGCCGGAGATGTTTTGCTGTCCGTATGACAATTCAAAATTTTATGAATACAGTGAGTCTGTCGATAACGGATACGCCATAAATTCTATCAAAGAATGTGCAGTCAAATACAGTGTGTATATTTCAGCTGGATCAATACCGGAACGTGCAGATAATAAATTGTATAACACACAATGCCTAATTGCGGATGACGGTACTATAAAAGCTGCACACAGGAAAACTCATCTGTTCGATATTGATGTTAAAGGGAAAATTACTTTTAAGGAATCGGACGTACTATCTCCGGGGGAGCAAATAACCATAACCGATATAAAAGGAATTAAACTGGGATTGGCAATATGTTATGATATAAGATTTCCAGAATATTTTAGAATCCTTGCCATAAATGGTGTCAAATTGGTAATACTTCCTGCGGCGTTTAATATGACTACCGGGCCGGCTCATTGGGAAACTGTTTTAAGATGTAGAGCGTTAGATAATCAGTTGTTTATTGCAGCAGTATCACCTGCTCGTAACTATAATGCTTCATATGTAGCATACGGGCATTCGATGGTAACAGGACCCTGGGGAGATATAAAGATACAAGCCGGTGAAAATCAATGTATTAAAACGGTGGAAATTGATTTTAGCGAGCGGGAAGTTATAACCGAGCAATTACCCTTGCTTAAGCATTTAAGAAAAGATTTGTACGAAACGGTTTATAAAAAAGGTGTCGATTTGTTAATAGATTAGGTAATCTTCAAATTAAAAATTATATTAACTATTAATATAAAACGGTATAAAAAAATTAAACGTCCGAATAACAACCCGGTGATTGTTGTAACGGACGTTTTACCTTTTAATTTAAATTCAATGTATATTGACTCAAAACGGTTAAATATACGCAGAAAAGATATCTTCTATAGAGACTTATTAATATAAGGTATAATTACTTTATCAACATCTTCTTCAGTTGAAGGAGATATGATGTTGTTATATAAGTACCATCTTTCCTCATGTACTAATGTTCCTTCCGGTTTCAAAACGGTTAAAGGACTTAAGCTTTCCATTTCCAGCATATAATCCGTTGTATATGTCTCATATGATGAAGCTGAAAAGTCGGGATATGTCGCACCCGGTACAGGATCAAAACATTTTACGAAGAGCCGGTTATTATTTACATAAGCAGCCCAGCCTTGATCATTTGAAATACCGAATTTAAAAGGCGGTTCCATATTAGGGTCTTGCTTTAGCATAATGTACTTTTCACCCCAGAAGATACGGTGATCATTCATTTTTGAATATGGCCATAATGAAATCATACGATTTGGCAACAAATCGGTTTCATTCATACACTGCGGAACTATCTCCAAACCTCCGGGAGCAACAACGGTAAGAGCCCATAAAGAAAGCTCAATGTCCCAAGCACCTTTGTTTTTTAAAGTATGAGATACGGTTACTTTTGAACCGGTGTCATCTAACTTAACAGTAATATCCTTTTTTATATTAACCCAAGGTTCAACCGGTTGACTTAAATGCACTGAGTTTTCGGAAATTTTATAATCTATAGGTGTGTTATCCGGCACATAAGATCTCGGACGTGCTTCCGGGCTGTGCCATAACCTGTGCCCACCGAAGATATTCCATTGATCTCCACCGGTAACCCCCATTTGACTTTCAACATTGCAAAATTCATTATCGGCGTTAATGAACCCGTATCGAAGTATTCTCGGTCCAACTTGTGTTGTAACAATCAGATCTACAGTATCATTACTTAAACGAATACAATCATTAAAACCTTTATATGAGATCTTCTCAACTTTAACTGACATGATATGCCTCCATAAACTCATATTTTCCATTAATTATATCATGTCTTTGTATTTATATAAACACAAATATAACAATAATGAAATGTATTAAATAAAAAAATGATTTTACTGCAAAAACTAATTACAACTCGGTCTGATGTCCATTTGTTTGAAGCAATAAAAAATTTTACAGTAATTTTTGATCTTAATTTTAAAACATGAGCGGAAACAAAAATATAATATTGATTTCCTTGAGGAAATAGTAATATGATATAAGGGTACCTTTAAAAAGTATGAACGGAGATGAATAAGTGAATCCGAAGTATTGGGATATAAATAAAAAGTTCGATAAAAATATGTTTTTAAAATTAAAATCTTTAGGTATAAAAGATTTAACTGCGAAAGTTATTGCCGCTAAGAGCGAGACTGACGAATCTGTAGAAAATTTTTTAAACCCTGAGATCGAAGGATTACATGATCCTTTTTTATTTAAAGATATGGAAAAAACAGTAAAACAAATTGTATGCTACGGTGAATCCAAAAAGAAAATTTTGATTTACAGTGATTATGACGTAGATGGTATAACAGGATGTTCAATGCTGGTTAATTTTTTAAAGTCTTTAAATTATAACATCTCTTATTACATACCGGATAGGTTGGACGAAGGCTACGGTTTATCGGAACAGTCGGTTTCCAATGTTATAAATAAAGCTCCCGAATTAGTTATAACTGTAGACTGTGGTATAACTGCGAAAGAGTATGTGAAGACTCTTTATGATAACGGTATTGAAGTCATTGTTACAGATCACCATGAGGTAAGAGAGGATATGGTTCCTGATTGTTTTTCCATAATAGCGGTTTCGCATCCCGATTGCGGTTATCCTTTCAGGTTTTTATGTGGTGCCGGGGTTATTTTTAAGGTTATAACCGCTTTATGTACATATCTGGGTTTACATAATACTTATAAGGAGTATCTTGATCTTGCGGCTTTAGGTACTGTAGCCGATGTTGTTAAATTGGTCGGAGAAAACAGAATTATAGTTAAATCAGGGCTGTACAAATTACAAAATACCAAAAATATTGGGCTTGAGGAATTAATTCGTGTAAGTGAACTGAATAAAGCCGAAATTAATACATATCATTTGGGATATGTATTAGGTCCGAGATTAAATGCAGCCGGAAGAATGGGAAGTGCCGATAGAGCGGTTGAGCTTTTAACATGCGATGATAAAAGTAGATGTACAGATATAGCGGAAGAAATCAATAAAGAAAATTTAAAAAGGCAATTAATACAAGAAAATATTATGAAGGAAGCAGATTTTCTGGTAAAAAAGCAAAACGACTTGGAAAAAGATAAAATTTTAGTAATCGCTAATAACGGATGGCATCATGGTATCATAGGAATTGTTTCATCAAAAATTACCGATAAATATTGTTTACCAAGTATACTTTTATCTATTGAAGATGAAAAGGCTAAAGGTTCGGGGCGCAGTGCGGGTAATTTTAATTTGTTTAAAGCGTTATCATATGCCGATAGATATCTGGAAAAATACGGTGGTCATGAAGCTGCGGCCGGTATGTCACTAAAAAGTGCCGATATTGATAATTTTAGAATTGTGGTCAATAATTATGCAAATGAAAATGCAGACCTTTTAGACTTTATACCCGGACTAATTATTGACACAACAGTTTCTTTAAATGAAATAACTCTTGAAAATATAGAAGACATGGATAAGCTTCAACCGTTTGGTGAGGGAAATAAAGAACCTGTGTTTCTATGTGAAAATATGCTTGTAGTTTACAGCAAGATTATTGGAAAGAATAGGAACCATATAAGTGTCAGATTTAATCAAGATAATCGATATATTGATGCCGTCGGTTTCAATTTAATTGATTTTTATGAATTGTTGGATCCCGGTGCAATGGTTCATGTGGCTTTTACTTTGACGATTAATGAATGGAATGGCCATAAAACTCCTGTAATGAAAATTATAGATATGAAATTTGCGGATATAAATAAAACGTATAAATTGTTTTATTATCATTTTACTAAAAACATTGAGTTTGAACACTTTAAGGGTTATAATAGCATAAAGGAATTGGTAGAAAAAATTCGGTATTCTTATCTAACGGTATCTAATACGCAACTTGATGACTTTAATCTGTCAAAATTGATTGGTGATATAACCGACATAGACAGAAATACGATTGCGTTGATATACAAGTATGTAAAATATAAAAGGCCTTCGTTGGAGCTTTGCCGAATTCTTCAGTTAACAGAAGCATTAACCGACATGACAGGTAAATATATCAATCCGGTCAAGATGCTTATATGTTTAAAAATACTATATGATTTGGGTGTTGTTTGTATGACACAAAAAAACGGTATAACAACTTTTCAGATTAATGAGAATATTACGGAAAAAGCGGATGTAGAAAATTCACAACTCTATTCTAAAATGTTGCATTTAAGGAATTGAATCATATACTAATATGATAATTAAACAGGTGGGATGAAGATGGACCATACGGGAATCGAAGACAATTTTATAAAACTCGTTGAGAAAATACTCAAATATGATCAAAAGGCCGACATTGAACTCATTAGGAAAGCGTATCAATTGTCTAAAAATGCTCATGAAGGACAAGTCCGTTATTCCGGAGAGCCTTTTTTTATGCATGCCATAAGCGTTGCGCACATCCTAGCCGAGATGGAAATGGATTCTCAATCAATAGCCGCCGGAATCCTACATGACACAATCGAAGATACCGATTATACCGGTGAAGAGTTGGAAAAAGAATTTGGAAAAGAAGTTGCAGGCTTAGTGGATGGTGTAACAAAGCTTTCAAAGCTTCACATTAACTCGAAACAGGAACGGCAGGTTCAAAACTTCAGAAAAATGCTTCTGGCAATGGCAAATGATGTTCGTGTAGTTTTAATTAAGCTTGCAGACAGACTTCATAATATGAGGACACTGGATTTTGTGCCCGGTGAGAACGCTTTAGCCAAAGCGAAGGAAACTATAGACATTTTCGCACCGTTGGCAGGCCGTCTTGGTGTTTATACTATAAAGTGGGAACTGGAGGATTTGTCTTTAAGATATCTTGACAATCCAACGTACAAGCAAATTAAAACGGAGATATCGCAGCGAAGGCAAGAAAGAGAAGAGTATATAAAAAAGATATGTGAAAATGTTAAAACCAAGTTAAAAGAGTTGAACATAAATGCGACTGTGGAGGGAAGACCGAAACATTTCTACAGTATTTATAATAAAATGAAAACACAAAACAAAACTATTGATCAAATATATGACTTGTTTGCTATAAGGATTATAGTTGATACAGATGAAGAATGTTATCATGTACTGGGATTGGTTCATGAAATGTATAAGCCGGTACCGGGCAGAGTAAAAGATTATATTGCACTACCAAAAGAGAATATGTATCAATCTCTTCATACGACATTAATGGGTGAAAGGGGCATTCCTTTTGAAGTACAAATAAGAACAAAAGAGATGCATAGGGTAGCTGAATACGGTATTGCGGCTCACTGGCAGTATAAGAATAATAATTTGGGCAATACCGAGTTGGATAAAAAGCTGGCGTGGTTAAGACAATTATTGGAATGGCAAAATGAAGTTAACGATGCCGAAGAATTTATGGAGAACCTGAGGGTTAATTTAGTTTCCAACGAAGTATTCGTATTCACCCCTAAAGGTGATTTATTGTCGTTACCCGCCGGATCGACACCTGTTGACTTTGCATATAACATACACAGTGCCGTAGGTAACAAGATGAGCGGAGCTAAGGTTAACGGAAAAATCGTTCCGTTAGGATATGAATTACAAAACGGTGATATAGTATATATTATTACATCGGCAACAAGTAAAGGACCCAGCCGAGATTGGCTTTCCATAATTAAGAGCCCTCAAGCTAGAAATAAAATAAACCAATGGTTAAAAAAGCAAAACAGAGAAGAAAATATTAATCGTGGTAAAGAAGCCGTAGAGAGGGAACTGAAGAAACAAGGTTTCAGTTATGATCAGTTGTTTAAAACGGAATGGATAAAACCTTTACTAAGGAAGTACAATTACAATACATTAGATGATATTTATGCAGCCATAGGATACGGTGGTTTTTCCACAGGCAAAATTATTTCCGGTTTAAAAGAAGAATATAAGAAAACACTTTCGCCCGAGGAACTTTTGGATGCTAAGTTCAGTGCGCAGCAAGAAAGTAAAGCCTATAAAAAGAAAAAGACCAATGAAACGGGTATACAGGTTAAAGGTATTGACAACTGTCTGGTCAAATTAAGCAGATGCTGCAATCCTGTTCCGGGAGACTCTATAATAGGATTTATAACACAAGGCAGAGGTGTGTCGGTTCACAGAACGGACTGTGCCAATTTATCGGCTCTAGATAACATTGAGAACAGATTAATCGAGGTTAATTGGATAAGCGCAGGCAACGTGGCATACGAAGGTGACATAGCAATCAAAGCGTATGATCGCCCTTCTTTATTGATGCAAGTCGCCGATGCCATAGGAGAAGCGAACTTACCCATTCATACTTTAAATGCAAGAACGACAAAGGACAATATTGCAATAATAAATATGACTTTAAAAATAACGGATACCAATCAGTTGGATAAAATAATCAGAAAAATATCCAACCTGCAGGGTGTGTTCGAAGTAAGCAGAAAAAAACAATAGGTTAGGTAATATGAGAGCGGTTATACAAAGAGTTACAAAAGGAAAAGTTAATATCAAAAATGATTGTGTGGGAAGTATAAATCAAGGGATGGTGGTTCTTCTTGCAGTCGGACGTGAAGACACCCCGGAAGATTTGGACTATATGGTAAGGAAGGTACTAGGGCTTAGAATATTTGATGATACGGATGGTAAGATGAATTTGTCCCTGCAAGATATCGGTGGTAGTATGTTGGTTGTTTCGCAACTTACATTATACGGCGATTGTCGAAAAGGTAAAAGACCAAGTTGGTCCGAAGCGGCAAGTCCGGATTTCGCAAATATGATGTACGAACTGTTTGTAGAGGAAGTAAAAAAAACAGGCGTTCAAGTTGAAACCGGAGTTTTCCAAGCCGAAATGTCGGTCGAGATACACAATGACGGTCCTGTTACAATATTGATAGATAGTAAGAAACAATTCTAGTAACATATGAAAAATAACACGGAGGAGCTTTATGTTTTTTAAAAGAATAGCGGGAGGTATGTTAGGTTCAAATTGTTATATAATAGGTTCTAATAACCTATGTGCTGTTATAGATCCGGGTGTTGATGTGGAAACCGTGATCAAAATTACCGACCGAAGCGAATTGAATATAAAAGCGATTATTATTACTCATGCACATTATGATCATATATGTTATATTGATAAGTTAAGAGAAATAACGAAAGCTCCTGTTTATGCACATTCGGATGAATCCGAAGCCTTAGCTGACAGTATGGCCAACGGATCCTTGTTATTCGGCTCCGGTGAGAAATATCGTAAAGCTGACATTTTTTTAAAGGATAAAGATATTCTAAACATAGGT
>CAZJOD010000176.1:6494-7467 GCA_964547525.1 uncultured Clostridiaceae bacterium | reverse complement strand
TATAAGGTTATGTAATGCAAGCTATTTAAGTATAAATTTTTTCATATTTTTGTCAACGGTCAACCTATAAAGGTAAAATCAATCATATCTTTATCAAGCTGCTTTATTTCATAGTGGTTAAAAATATATTTTATTCTACTGCAATAACTCACTTACTTGTGAACCGTCGTTGAAATCAATACGGTTCGGTTTGGATTTTCAATGTCGCGGCATAACGTATAATTTACCGATGCCGCTTAAACGGCATCCTGCCGTTTATCATTGAAAACACCTTCACCTTCACCAATTGATTTTACAACTCCGGTTCAATGTTCGTTCGTTTATCGCAATAAAATAAATGAAAATAAAGTTTATACATTAGAATAATATTAAATTGTGTTTGTATGTGATTAATATGGTATAATTTTACCGTTAGTGTGATATGGTGGAATAATTGATTCTACTGCAATAACTATTTTTACTACAGTGCAGTTTATAAGTTTTTGCAGTTAAATCAACAATTATATTAATTATAAAAACCTGTAATGTATAAGGAGGGTTTACTATGATAAAAATTAACATTATTGACCAGGGATTTGTATATAAAAATCCCAAGCCCTATTTAAGAAGCGCTAACGGTTATTTTCCTTCTGTGGTAGAGTGTGATTCTGGTGGTTTGGTTGCTTCTGTAGTTATGGGAGAAGCTTTTGAAGCAGTAAATTTACATTGTGAATTATTCCGTTCCAAAGATAAAGGAATAACTTGGGACTATCAAGGGTGTTTATATGAATATGACGAGAAAACACCGGTTTCAAGTGCTTGCAGAATATCAAAAAGTAATTCGGGCGAATTAGTTGCATTTATAGTGCAACACGATAGAACCTTGACCGATCAAGGGCTTACAAACCCGGAGAATATGGGTTTCGTACCGGTCAAATTGTTAATGTCGTTCTCTAATGACAACGGATATACATGGACTAAACCCACCGCATTT
>CAZJOD010000176.1:0-6484 GCA_964547525.1 uncultured Clostridiaceae bacterium | reverse complement strand
TCCCGAGTTTGAAATATGCAGCCCGGTAACTTTTTTACACAATAAATGTCTGTTACCTACCTCTACATGGCGAGGATGGGACGGATACTGTCCTGAAGGTATGAAAATGGTGGCATTTGTTTCATATGACCAAGGAAGAACATGGCCGGAGTATGTAGATGTAATGGACAAATCAAAAGAGAGTATAATATTCTGGGAATCTAAAATTATTAAGATACAAGACGATCTCTTACTTGCAACCGCATGGTGTTATGATGAAAAAACAGGTAGTGATCTGGAAAACAGTTATGCTGTGAGTAAGGACGGAGGAGTGTCATTTGAAAACCTTGCATCTACCGGTTTAAAAGGACAAACATTAACACCCTTATATATAGGTGACGGTAAGATACTATGTGCTTACAGGCGTATAGATAAAAAGGGTTTGTGGTTGAATATATCGACATTGGAGAATGGTTCGTGGATTAATATGGAAGAGATCCCTTTATGGGGTACGGATATGGATAAATTAACAGAGCATGGCAAAAACATGTCTTCAAATTTTAAAAGTTTGAAGTTTGGTGCACCACATATGTTAATGTGCTCGGACAACTCGATTTTTTTGACTTTTTGGTGTGTTGAAGATGGATCCGGGATGATCAGATATATTAAATTTATTTGTGAAAATTAATTTCCGCCATATTGTTTATAAGGAGTGGATTTTATGAGAAAAAAGTGGATTGAGTGTGGATTCTCTGATTTTATAGACGGTATGTTCGGTAATGCGGGACAAAATATTTATGTTTCCAAAAAGGGTAGATTGCAAAGGATTTTTCGATATGATTTCAACAAAGACGGATATGTGGATGTAGCTTATGGGAATAGTCAAGACATGGGCGAGCGACCGGATATAACCGTTGTAAATAAGCCTTTGGTAAATGATGAAATTATATATTTACCCACACAAGGAGCGTTTGCCGGAATATGTATCGATTTAAATGGAGACGGTAATGATGATCTTGTGATAGCTAATCAAAATAACGGTACGCATACTGATGTTCCTGCATTTGTATATTACGGTTCTGACCGGGGGATAACAGGTAAATACCGTATAGAATTGCCTGCACCGAATAGTTTTGATGTAACAGCCGGTGACTTTCGTGGGATAGGTCTCAAAGATTTGGCATTCTCGTCCGACGGGAGAATCAGAGTTTTCAGCTACAAAGAGCAGGGATATTATGAGTGTGACTTCTATGATGTAGATATCGGCTGCAGAGTTCTGTTTGTAGATTCCGGCGATGTAAATAACGACGGATATGACGATCTTTATGTAAGAACTGCAGAAGGTAGAATGTTTATTCTATGGGGCTCTGAAAAAGGGCTGGATGCAGAAAATTTTAGTGAGTTGAGTTTTACAACCGATCCGGTGGAGATAAGAACCGGTTCCACAGAAGCTAGAATGTTATGGAATAATACCTGGCGCCCTTGCATTGTGGAACTGGGAGGCAAAAGATTGTTATACTCAACCGGAAACAACAGAGCTGTATTTTATAAAGTTGAAGGAACAAAAATAACCGAAGAATTTTCAATTGACATTAAAGGAACAGTATACGCTCTGTCTGCCGATTGCATGAATAGCGGGTATAACGACTTGGTTTTATGCGTATGTGAGGACATCGAGAAAACTGAAGAAAGCTATATATTTAAAGGCAATGATAAAGGTATAGATCCGAATGATTTTATAAAATTCGAGGCTTGTTCATTAAGAAGCGTAGCAGTTGACGATATCGACGGAGACGGTAACAAAGAGCTTGTTTTATGTCAAGGTAAAAATGGTATTCTATATTCGGTTGATACTCCCGTATACCGAATAATAGATAAAAAGGTATCGAAAATTGTAAATTATGTATCACATGACGCCATTGATGTGTTTTGTGCAACAAGTAAATTAAATAAGCAAATAGTATATATTAATCATGAGAGTGGAAGGATTAGAGGAGATGTAGAATTTAATGTATTTTACAACGGTCCCGATGGTTTTAATGAAAATAAAAAAGATATTTTGGATACTTGGGCCGGAACCGATACTATATGTTGTGATTTTAATGATAATGGATTTCATGATTTAGTTATTTGTAATTGTGCTGAAAACTCGGTATCACAAGGTATAGATCCGGGTTCGTTCTTATTTCATGGAGGTCCCGACGGGTTTAAAAAAGAATGTAAAACAGTGTTTCCTACACTAAGGGCACATGGTTGTGCAGTGGGTGATTTCAGAAGATCAGGATACTTAGATATTGCCTTCGGAGGATTTCATAATCCTTGCATAAAAATTTTCAAAGGTGACGAAAAGGGGTTTGACTTGAGTAATCCGCAAAAAATTGTTCTTGATCCTAAATTGGATGAATCATATGAAGCGGCACCGCCGTCAAGGCTTATTTTTTCAGATAAAAACAGCGAAAAGCTTGATACCGATTATTGTGAAGTACGTTTTTTAATGGCCGCCGATTTAAATAACGACGGATTTTTAGACTTGTGTGTGTCTCAGATTATCGGTGATTATTTTATAATATTATGGGGAGGACCTAACGGTTTTTCTCGTGATAATATGACACGATTACCTGTTGTAAACAGTGTGTGTTCACAAGTCGCGGATTTAAATAATGACGGATGGCCTGATTTAATTATAGGCGGGTATATGTATAAATCAAAAAAATGGACAAAAGATTCTTGTGTTACAATTTTTTAGGGTTCTCCTGAAGGTTTTGATAAAAGAAGATGTACACAACTACCGGGACATTCATGTAATTCTCTGACTGTCGCCGATTTTAATAATGACGGTATTTTAGACATATTTGTAACATCATATAACGGCGGAAGAGACAGAGATTTAGACGCGTACTTGTATTGGGGTCAGCCAAACGGAGTGTATTCCGAAAAACACCGAAAAAGATTTTTTACACATTCGTCTTGTGGATGCTTGGCACTGGACTTTAATAATGACGGATTTATCGATTTAGCGGTTTCAAATCATAAAACATACGGTGATCATAAAGGCTATTCTCAGATTTGGTACAATTCTAAAGACGGTTTTAAAGAAGAAAATATTAAATGGTTACCCACAAACGGTCCTCACGGATTAATGGCTGTAGATGCAGGAAATATAATGGACAGAAGCCCGGAAGAAATATATATATCTAATATAAAAGAGTTGGAATGGAACAGTACTATAAAAGCTATATCCTGGGAAGCCGTGATTTATCCATTAACATGGGTACGTTGCCAAATTCGTTGTGCTGACGGTAAAGAGGGAATAGAAAATGCAAAATGGTACGGACCTGAAGGTGTAGATACATGGTTCGAGACCGGTGGTGAATTAAAGAATGTATGTTTAAAAGGTAATTTTGTTCAGTATAAATTGGCGTTAGGAGCCAAAAACGGTGGGAATTCACCTGTAGTGACAAGTGTAACCGTAGAATATGAATGACTTAAGACATAATAAAGAATTACTTTAAATATAAAATTATAATTTCATTAATGACTAAATATAAGAGTATTTAGCTTAAAAAATATAAATATTTTCAAAGTTAAAAAAGCACAATAGTGTTATGTGTACTAAGGAAAAAAATTGTGATCATTTGTTGTCTATACAGGTATTTAGATTGAAGTATTGCAAAAATAGAAGTTGAAATAAACAGGAAAAAAATACATGGAGATTAATTATGAGAACATTTATAGCTATTGAGTTTAATGAAGAAACAAAAGATGTGATTTATCAATACGGAAGGCAAATCAGAAATTTAACCGCTGCAGGTGATTATTCGTATAAAGGAAATATACACCTCACTGTTAAATTTATTGGTGAAGTTCTTGAAAAAGATATTGGCTTGATAAAAAGAATAATGGATGATATTAGTATTAAGTATAGCAAGTTTTATATCGAATTTTCCGGATTAGGATCATTTAATACAGGTAGTGATAATATTTTATGGATAGGAATAAAAGCATCGGAGCCTTTAATTTCATTATATAAAACAGTGAATGCGGAGCTTTATATAAAAGGATTTAAGGGAGATAACAAACCTTTTAAACCGCATATAACTTTAGGACGGCGTGTTGTTTTTAAAAACGGAATAGATGAAATCAAAAATAAAATAAAACCGGATATTAAACCTGTTCAAGCAACAGGAATAACATTAATGGAAAGTGTAAGGATAAGAGGTAAATTAATGTATATTCCTATTCATAAAACACTATTTTCTTAGTATAGCCAAGACAATCTTATATTATGAAAAGCTTGATTAACCGGTATAAAATAAGAAGAGTTATAAATAAGGGATGATTAACAACCGGTATTAAAAGTAATTATCCCTTTTATATTTTCAATCCAAAAGCATATTGGTTTCACGACCATAACCGGCAATCTTTAAAAATCCGTTATTATAAACACTTACTGCCATAAATGCCGTATTATCAGGAGTATTTCCCGTAACAAGAGCTTTTGCATTGATATAGTGTGTATTTTTGTCTTTTTGGTAGTATCCGTTATGGTAGTGGCCACAAAAAACGGCTTTAACGTTATCATATTTATTAATAATATCTCTGACATCCTGAGAATTTACAGGGCAGTGGACATCAATTTCTCCATCTGACAATCTGTAATCTAAACAGTGATGTGAAAATATTATAGTTACTTTATCTTGATTTGTTTTAAGGGTGTCGTTTAATCGATTCAAAACAGCTTCAGGTACATATGAATCGGTCCAATGTTTATTACCCATTCGGTATGGTAAGCCGTCTTTACCAAAATTACAATCAATGATAACAAAATGAATACCGTTATATGTAAAAGAATAATCGGCCGTAACAGAAGGGATTTTACAGACTTCTATAAATTCTTCTTTTGTCATATTTTCAAGGTCGTGATTACCGGGCAAAAAGTAAACTTGTCTATGATAATGATCTTTACATAATTGTATGATCTCTTTAAGATTTTCAATACAACCTGATTCATTGTCCGGTTTGTCAATTACATCACCTAGACATACGGAAAAATCGGTTTTTTGTTTTTTCAATTCTATTAAAGCTTGTTCCAACTTATATTTGGAGAATTGAAGATAACGATTGCCGTAATCAGGTGATTTGGAGTAGTGTATATCAGTAAAAATACCAAATTTAACCGCTAATAAATCTTCAGAAAAGAATACTTTTTTATCTTGCATATTTGTCTCCTTTGTAATCATTAGAAATGCAACATTATTATAACATATAAGCCCGTTTTGTTTGTTTGATAAGTTTTCTTTTTCTATGATATAATAAAATATGATTTCACTGCAATAATACCTGTGACCTTCGTTGGAAATCTATTGCGTTTGTTTGGGTTTTCGCTGTCACGGCATACGGTACTTAGGTTCAGTGTTCATTTGTTTATTGCAATAAAATAAAAGTTTTTGTTTAGAATAAAAATATAGATTTTTTCGGAGGTTCTAATAGGATTGAATAAAGAATATTATCTCGATAATGGTGCTACAACCGCTCCGTATCCTGAAGTTGTTGATAAAGTTGCTGAAATTAGCAAGTTTTGTTATGGAAACTCATCATCAATTCATAAAAAGGGTATAGAAGCCGAGAAAGAAGTTAACAAGTCAAAAAAAATAATAGCCGAATTATCAGGTGTAAATGAAAATGAGATTTTCTTTACATCGGGCGGTACCGAATCTAATAATATGGCTATATCCGGATGTATTTCGGCTAATTATAGAAAGGGAAAGCACTTAATAACTACCAAAATAGAACATTCCGCTGTTTTGGAAGTGTTTAAACATTATGAATCGGCAGGATATGATGTTAATTATATAAATGTTGATAATAACGGTATTGTAAATATTGATGAATTAAAACGAACAATAAGACCCGATACGGTGTTAGTAAGTGTAATGGCTGTTAACAATGAAACGGGTTGTATACAACCGATACAAGAAATAGGGAGTTTTTTGAACGCAATGAAAAACAAGCCTTATTTTCATGTAGATGCCGTACAAGCATTCGGCAAAATGATCATCCGTCCTGATTTATGGCGTATTGATATGATGAGTGTTAGTGCTCACAAATTACACGGTCCTAAAGGAGTGGGTGCATTATATATAAAAACAGGTACCAAAATAAAACCTGTTATGTGGGGTGGAGGACATCAAGCCGGAATGCGTTCCGGTACATTAAACACACCCGGTATATCCGGATTCGGACTGGCTGCGGAAATTATCCATAAGAATATGAAAGCCAACAGTAAAAATTTCGCTGAAATGAGAAAGATTTTAATAACCGGTCTAAAAGAAAATTTCGAAAACATAAAAATACATTCTGAAAATTGTAGTTTGGATCAAATCGTATGTATATCTTTCGACGGTTTAAAGGGAGAGGTTTTAATGCATCATTTGGAGACGAAAGGAATATATGTTTCGACCGGCTCGGCCTGTTCATCCAATGGCAAGCATTCGACAAGCCATGT
>CAZJOD010000175.1:0-7475 GCA_964547525.1 uncultured Clostridiaceae bacterium | reverse complement strand
CAGGATACATTTTTAAAACTTGATTTTAAAAATGTACGCCGGCCCGGGGACGCTCGATGCGGCCATGGGCCTTATTATCATGTAACAAAGTTACATATCAGAATATTATATTTATATTATAAATATAAATAATAAGTGATTTCACTGTAATAAAATAAAGTTTTGTAGTAGAATCATAAGTAAGTATAAATAAACTGCTATGTAGCATGGAAAATATTTTTTATTACCGGTATGTAAAGTGGGATTAAACGATAATATATGCACCCTTGCCTATTATTACATTTGATTTAAATGTATACAATGTGTATAATGGTTTTAACATTTTATAATTTTATTTCATTTTGTGAGAGGTATTTGATATGAGTGAAGAATTCAATATGACAAAGTTCATGCCGTTGTTACCGTTAAGGGGCCTTGTTATATTTCCATATATGATTCCATATTTTGATGTAGGTAGGGAAATTTCCATTAAGGCGTTAGAAGATGCTATGGTAAACGACCAGCATATATTATTGGTCGCCCAAAAAGATGCTACGGTAGAAAACCCGTTAATGGATGACATATATGAAATTGGCTGTTATTCAAAAGTCAAACAATTATTAAAATTGCCTGACGGAACAATACGAGTTTTAGTTGAAGGAATTCAAAGGGTCAGAATAATAAAAATTACACAAAGCGAACCGTATTTTATTTCAGAATATGAGGTTATAAGCGATATTAATGTTGATATGGATCGTGAAGTTGAAGCATTGAGAAGAACGCTTATAAAGAAATTCGAGGAAACGGTAAAATTATCGGGGAAAATGTCACCTGAAGCTGTTGTGTCTATTTTCGAAACAGAAGATATGGGCCGCTTAACCGATATGATAGCTGCAGGTATTTATATGAACGTTGAAAACAAGCAAGCCGTTTTATCGGAAAGAGATGTTTTGAAACGAATGACAACTTTAATTGAATTCTTATCAAAAGAAGTAGAAATTTTAGCGATTGAAAAAGATATTAATAACCGAGTAAAACAGCAAATGGATAAATCGCAAAGAGAATACTATTTAAGAGAACAAATAAAGGTAATATCCGATGAATTGGGTGAGAATGATAATACAGCCGCAGAATGCGACGAATATGTTGAAAAACTTTTAGAACTGGATTTCGAGGAAGCTGAGTTTGAAAAAATACTTAAGGAAATTAACAGACTAAGAAAAATGCAAACTATGTCCCCGGAAGCGGGAGTAATTCGTACTTATTTGGAATGGATATTTGATTTACCCTGGAATGACAAAACTAAAGACAGATTGGATTTAAAAATTGCCGAAAATATCTTAAATGAAGATCATTACGGTTTAGAAACTGTAAAAGACAGAATAATAGAGTTCTTAGCTGTAAAAGCGTTAAAACCTGAAGGGAAAAGTCCTATTATATGTTTGGTCGGACCTCCTGGTGTCGGAAAGACCTCTATTGCAAAATCCATAGCTAAAGCTATGAATAGAAAATATGTCAGAATGTCTTTAGGCGGCGTACGAGATGAAGCCGAAATCAGAGGACACCGTAGAACATATATTGGAGCGATGCCGGGCAGAATCATAAAAGCGGTTAAACAATCGGAAAGTAATAATGCTTTGATATTGTTGGATGAAATCGATAAATTAGCCGGAGATTTCAGAGGAGATCCCGCATCCGCTTTGTTAGAGGTTTTAGACTCCGAGCAAAACTATGCTTTTAGAGACCATTACATGGAAGTTCCTTTTGATTTATCCAATATTATGTTTATAACTACTGCCAACACATTGGAAACCATACCTCGTCCTTTGTTGGATCGTATGGAAGTTATACGTGTTGCAGGTTATACCGATGTTGAAAAAATGAATATAGCTACTAAGTATTTAATTCCCAAACAGTTTAAATTACACGGTTTGAATAAAAGCAAACTTAAAATTAAAGACGAAGTTATAGAAGATATAATAAAATACTATACCCGTGAAAGCGGTGTAAGAAATTTGGAGAGGGAAATTGCAGGATTATGTAGGAAAGCTGCAAAATATCTTGTGACAGGTGATAAAAAATCATTAACTATTAATTTAGGAAATGAAGAAACGTTCCTGGGTCCTAAAAAATTCAAAGTTGAAAAAACCTTGAAATCTGATGAGGTTGGTTTGACAAGAGGTTTGGCTTGGACACCTGTAGGTGGAGATACACTGCTGATTGAAGTAAATACTATGCCGGGTAACGGTAGGATAGAATTGACCGGTCATTTGGGTGAAGTTATGAAAGAATCCGCAAGAATCGCTATAAGCTATATTCGCTCTAAAAGCAATGAGTTTGGAATAGATCCGGATTTTTATAAGAACACCGATATTCATGTTCATGTACCGGAAGGTGCGGTACCGAAAGACGGTCCGTCCGCAGGAATAACATTGGCGACGGCAATAATATCAGCCTTAACGGGAATCAAGGTAAAAGCCGATGTAGCTATGACAGGAGAGATTACTTTAAGGGGAAATGTATTACCTATCGGAGGTTTAAAGGAAAAAACCATGGCGGCTTATAGAGCGGGTGTGGATACCGTCATAATACCTGAAGAAAACGTACCGGATTTGCATGAAATATCAAGCTTTATAAAAAGCAAGTTAAAGTTTGTATCTGCAAAAAGAATGGATGATGTTTTAAAGATCGCTTTGGTATCAATGCCAAAACCTAAAAACGAAGTTCATAATATTGTGGTGGAAAAAAGCATAAAAAATGAATACAATATGCCCGCTGTGACAAAGAATGATTTGACTAACACTACACCTAAAGTAATTGAACAATAAGTAAAAATATTATAAAAAAGAATTAAGGAGCAAACCATTCCGGTTTGCTCCTTGAATTTATAAATAGGATACATTTTAAAACTTTAGTTTTAAAACTGTATGCCGGCCTGTGGATGCTCGATGCGGCCGCGGGCCTAATTAATAGGGTAATAATAAAAAAAATAAATATTAATTCTGATTACTTTATTAATTTATGTAAAAATTTTTTCATTAATATTTACGGGCAATTTCACAAAATAAATTTGACATCATATACTATTAGTGATATTATGTATAAAATCATAATGAACGATAGAGGCGCATTTTTTATTAGTAAACGAGTGGAGAGTACGGAACTTTATGATGATCGTTGAAAGGAAAAAATGCCGAAGAAAAAGCGGTCCCGTCCGTTTTATTCTGGGGTTAAGGTTAACAGCCTTAAGACTGTCATCAATGGAATTGATGGAGTGCTATCTTCCGACGCTGAAATTTTTATTGCAATATTTACGGAAGCCGGCACATTTGCCGGCTTTATGTTTGAGTAGATTCCAATGAGTATTTTCGTCAGCCTCAGGTTTTCATATTGATTAATAAATGTACCGTTTTTATTAGTGTATATAGTAAAATGGGATAAATTGGAGGATTATTATGAAAAAAATCAGATTGGCAGTAGTAGGTGCTACAGGAATGGTAGGCAGAACTTTTTTAAAAGTTTTAGAGGAAAAGAATTTCCCCGCCGATGAAATATATTTCTTTGCTTCGGCAAAATCAAAGGGAAACATAATAACTTATAAAAATAAAGAATACCAGGTTGAGGAACTAACAGAAACATCCTTTGACAGGGGAATTGATATAGCATTGTTTTCTGCAGGTGGTTCTACAAGTAAGATATACTCACCCGTTGCTGCATCAAAAGGTTGTATTGTTGTAGATAATAGCAGCGCATGGAGAATGGATCCGAGTGTTCCTTTGGTTGTGCCTGAAGTAAACCCGGGTGATATAGAAAAAAACAAGGGTATCATTGCTAATCCTAATTGTTCTACAATTCAAGCTGTGGTAGTCTTAAAACCTATACTTGATTTGTATGGCATTAAAAGAGTTGTTTATTCCACATACCAAGCCGTTTCAGGAGCAGGTCTGGCAGGATATAACGATTTGAGAAACGGTCTTTCCGGATTACCGCCTGTTAAGTTTCCACACCCGATAGCAAATAATTGTTTACCTCATATAGACGATTTTCTAGATAACGGATATACTAAGGAAGAAATGAAAATGGTTAATGAAACCAGAAAAATTTTAGGTGTTCCCGACATGAGGATTACAGCTACAACCGTACGTGTTCCTGTTTTTGATTGTCATAGTGAATCAATAAATGTAGAATGTGAGAAACCGGTTGATATTGCGCACTTAAGAAAAGTGTTATCGGAAAGCAAAGGAATTATTGTACAAGATGATGTATCAAATAAAATTTATCCGATGGCTATAAATGTAAAAGATAAGGATGAAGTGTTTGTAGGCAGAATCAGAAGAGATGAAAGTGTCGAGAACGGACTAAATATGTGGGTTGTAGCCGATAATATAAGAAAAGGCGCCGCAACAAACGCTGTTCAAATCGCTGAATTGCTGCTGGAGCGTATGTAAACAGGGAGGTTTTGAAGATGAGTAATGAAGTTTTTATAGGAGCCGCTACGGCACTGGTTACACCCTTTAATGATGATGGGGTGGATTTTGAAACATTCGGACAGATTATCGATTTTCAGATCAATAACGGGATTGACGCATTATTAGTATGTGGAACTACAGGAGAAGCATCGACGATGCCCGATGAAGAGCACATAGCTACCATAAAATATGTAGTGGAGAAAACTGCAAAGAGGGTTCCTGTTATAGCCGGTACCGGAAGTAATGATACAGGTCATGCGGTATATCTAAGTAAGAAGGCTCGGCAGGTTGGCGCGGACGCAATCCTATCGGTAACTCCATATTATAACAAAACAACACAAAACGGTTTATATGAGCACTTTAAACTCATTGCATCATCAATTGACATACCTATGATTTTATATAATGTTCCCACCAGAACCGGTTTGAATATTGATCCCAAAACGGTACAATCATTATCTAAAATCGAAAATATAGTCGGGCTGAAGGAATGTAATCTGCTGCAAGCTGCAAATGTAATATCGTATGTTCATGATGATTTTGCAGTCTATTCAGGCAATGATACCGAAGTTCTCCAATTGATGGCAATAGGAGGAAAGGGCGTTATATCGGTTGCATCCAATGTTATACCAAACGATGTAAGTAACATGGTTAAAAGCTGGTTAAGAGAGGACATGAAGACAGCCAGAGAACTATATTATAAAATATTACCTTTTGCAGAATCATTGTTTGTGGAGGTAAATCCGGTTCCGGTAAAAAAAGCAATGTCATATATCGGTTTTGATTGCGGAAAATGTCGTATGCCATTGGTAGATATGCTACCTGCGAACGAAGATAAATTAGCGGCTGCCGCCAGAAAATACGGATTATTATGAGGTAGGAAATGATTAAACTTCTTTTATCAGGTTGTAACGGAAAAATGGGGCAGGTCATTAGTAGAATTTGTGCTGATGACCCGCTTATAAAGGTTGAGGCAGGATGCGATATATTTGACAAGAAGCTTTTGGATTATCCGGTATACAAGAGTTTTAATTTGATTGAAGGGCAATTCGATGTTGCTGTGGACTTTAGTAACCCAAGTGCGCTGGAAGGTCTTTTAGAATATTGTACTAAGACGAACACGCCGGTAGTTGTTGCCACCACCGGTTTAACGGACAAGCATAAAGAAGCTTTAAAAAAAGCATCCGCTTCAACAGGTGTGTTTTATTCGGCTAACATGTCATTAGGTGTTAATTTATTAATATCAATGGTCAGAAAAGCTGCGGCGGTTCTCGAAGGTAATTATGATGTGGAAATTATAGAGAAACATCATAATCAGAAAATAGATGCTCCTTCAGGAACGGCACTAGCTATCGCCGATGCAATAAATGAATCTGTAATGACACCAATGAACTATATTTATGATCGCCACTCCGTACGTAAAAAGAGAGATAAATTTGAAATCGGTATACATGCTATGAGAGGCGGTACAATAGTTGGTGAGCATAGTGTAATTTTTGCCGGTTTAGATGAAGTGATCGAGCTTAAGCATCAGGCAACGTCAAAAGAAATATTCGCAACCGGAGCCATTAAAGCTGCAAAGTTTATGGCGGGAAAACCTGCGGGTTTGTATAATATGCAAGACATTTTTACATTATAAACTAAATAATAATAAAAAAACCGTCATTGAACGGTTTTTTTGATTTTTCATATCATAATTTTGATATAATAGATTTAAATAAATAATTGGTTTTACCGTATACATATTTTGTAGTAACCGGCATATAACCGATTTATTTATCAGAGTCAATAAAAGAAGATTCACCATCTTTACTATCGTCCGTGAGTAAAGCTTCCTCATGATTATGATTATTTATATCTTGCCTTTTGTCAATCATATATTTTTTCAAAAGAGGGTAAGCGTAAAAATTAGTCAACAAACCGGTAAAACTCAAAGTTATTAATATAAGAAGAATCGATCCGATAACATACCCGTACACCGGTATGATAAAAGGTAATAAAGTTACCAAGCCGCATATGATTAAAATCACGGTATTCGGTAGAAATTTAAATAAAGCAAATTTAAAACAATTGGTATAAAGCTGCTTTAGTGTTACATGAAATGTTACAAGCATAGGGTATATAAAAATATGCATCATAAAAAATATCACTAATCCTACACATACTATCCCAAAAATAAAAGATGCAACGGATGAATCCTGAGTATAATAAAACGAAAGTGCAAATAAAATAATGCATAATAATATCAGATCTATAATGGATACCGCTAAAGCTTGTTTTCTATTGTTTTTAGCATGCTCTTTAAAATCTCCCCAAATAAACGCATGCTCTTCTTTGGCATAATTTCGCAGAATATATGTGAACCCGCATTGAAAAGGTCCTACGGTTACAATTGGTATAACACAAAAAATCAATCCGATTATAAAACGAAAGTACACCTCGCCTATTGCGGCATATTCTGCGGTTACCAATTGGTTTTCCAAAGGGATCAAACCCTGAGGCATTATTAAATATGAAATAAAAAATCCTATTATAAAAGCGGGTATGTTAAATAAAAAGAACATGAAGTTTATTTTTATCAAATTCCAGAACTTTCTGAAAAATATCTCTAAAAATATTAAAAAGCGGGCTTTAGAAGGTGCATCTTTTTCAACACCTTTTCCCGGTTTTGTAAAATCAAACAATCCGAATATGCCGGGCATATTACTATCTCCTTTTTGTACAAGATTTCGCTTAATTCATTATATAGTATAGAAATGCTATTTTCAATAAAAAGTATAGCATATTTATCATACGTATCATAGAGTTTTTGCATGGTGTTACTATCCCGAAGGTGGTAAAAAAAACTAACCGAAATCCACGAAGGGTATTACATCATATGAAATATATTTGGAATAAAAATAGTGTTCACATAAATTTTATATATAATATATAAAATATACTAAATGCCTTGACATAAAATGGTCTAATTATTATAATGAACAATATTAAATGGAAATTATATAAAATTATAATAAAAGGTGAATC
>CAZJOD010000174.1:4213-7521 GCA_964547525.1 uncultured Clostridiaceae bacterium | reverse complement strand
TATTTTCTATATTACTTGAGGATGGATGAATCATCGGAACCGTCCCCTTGATTCACTAAAAATAAAAAAGCAATTCGAAGATTGCTTTTTTACCAATTCTGATTTTCATAATTTAAATAATTAATTATGCGTTTATTCTGTTTTTAAATCCTTTACCTGCTTTAAAAACAGGGGTTTTAGATGCAGGAATCATAATCTCTTCTTTGGTTTGAGGATTTCTGCCTTTTCTTTCTGCACGCTCCCTTACCTCAAATGTTCCAAAGTTAACTAATACTATTTTCTCATTTTGCACCAATGCTTCTTCAACCGCTTCAATAAAAGCGCTAATTGCAGCTTCACTGTCTTTCTTGCTAAGGCCGGATTTTGCGGAAATAGCATTAACTAAATCTGTTTTGTTCATAGGGATCCTCCTTTACATGGAATTTGTCATCATTTTACCGCGAAAACCTTTATATGTCAAGGGTTTCAAGTAATATTTAAAATATTTCATATTATTTACATTAAAAAAATAATTATTAACTGTAATATTATAGTTAGACGGTATTTATTTTTTGTTGTATACTATATAAAAAGCAACTATAAGAGGATGATAAATGAGAATCATAAAAGATGAAGTTATAATATCCGCCGTGGAGACCATGTGTATAAATGCTAATTGTTTGCAGAATAATGATCTAAAAATTGTTATAAATAAAATGCGTAATAATGAAACATCAAAAATCGGTGAATATATCTTGGATCAAATAATAGAAAATGCAAAAATAGCCGAAAATTTAATGATGCCTATGTGTCAAGATACAGGTATGGCCGTGTTTTTTGTGGAAGTAGGTAACCAAGTATTGATAGACGGAATGAATTTGACCGAAGCAATAAATCAAGGTGTTCGTAAAGGTTATGAAAAAGGCTACTTAAGAAAATCTGTTGTTGAAGATCCTTTCTATAGAAAAAATACCGAAGATAACACACCTGCCGTTATACATTATGATTTCACGTATGGTGATAAGATTAAGCTTGTATTCGCTCCTAAAGGTTTTGGAAGTGAGAACATGAGTCGTATCGCAATGCTAAAACCGTCGGACGGACAAGAAGGTGTGAAAGAATTTGTGCTTGATACGGTTGTAAGAGCAGGCTCAAATCCTTGTCCTCCCATAGTGGTAGGTGTAGGTATAGGAGGGACTATGGAAAAAGCCGCTATACTGGCAAAAAAAGCACTGACCGTACCTTTAGACGTAAAAAATCCTGTTCCATATCTACATAGCATGGAAGTTGAATTGTTGGAGAAAATAAATGAGACAGGTATCGGACCGGCAGGATTAGGTGGAAAAACAACTGCATTGGCGGTAAAAATAATTACATTTCCCACTCATATTGCCGGATTGCCTGTTGCAGTTAATATAAATTGCCATGCGTCCCGACATGTGGAAATTCTTATATAATGTTATGATTTTATTTTAAATAGCCAAAGGAGAATGCGATGATAACCGTTGTTAATATACATACACCGCCGGATAAGAAAGTTATTAGAAGTTTAAGATGTGGAGATATGGTCGAAATCACAGGATTTATATATACTGCCAGAGATGCCGCACACAAAAGATTGATTAATATGCTTGATAAAAACGAAAAATTACCGGTTGATGTGAAAGGTCAAATAATATATTATGCAGGTCCGTGTCCTGCAAAACCGGGTCAAGTGATAGGTTCTGTAGGACCTACAACATCAGGCCGTATGGATGCGTATGCACCGCGCTTAATCGAATTGGGATTAGCGGGAATGATTGGTAAGGGAAGCCGTGATAAAAGTGTTATAGATGCTATGATAAAATATGGTTGTGTATATTTCGGAGCGACCGGAGGAGCTGGCGCTTTGATTGCACAATGTGTAAAAAGCCGTGAAACTATAGCTTTTGACGATTTAGGTACTGAAGCCATACAAAAGTTATATGTTGAAAGGTTTCCGGTGCTAACTGTTATAGACAGTTACGGCGACAGTATGTACAAATAAAATTTGACAACCTTGGTGCCTTTGTGTAGAATAAAAAACAATGATGATGAAAAAAATATTGTAAGAGGTGTTTATGGAAAAGATTAAAATGAAAACTCCGCTGGTTGAAATAGACGGAGATGAAATGACAAGGATTATTTGGCAAATGATTAAAGACAAGTTGCTAAACCCATATATTGAATTAAAGACCGAATATTACGACCTTGGATTGAAATATAGAGATGATACAGACGATAAAGTGACTGAAGAAGCGGCGTATGCAATCAAAAAATATGGTGTAGGTGTAAAGTGCGCTACCATTACACCTGATGCATCAAGGATAAAAGAATATAATTTAAAGAAAATGTGGAAAAGTCCGAATGGTACTTTAAGGGCTATTTTAGACGGCACGGTATTTAGAGCACCTATCTTGGTTAATAACATCAAACCTTTCGTTAAATCATGGGAAAAGCCCATAATTATAGCGAGACATGCTTACGGCGATGTATATAAGGATGTTGAATATAAATCATCGGGTAAGGGCTTGGCTGAAATGGTATTTACCGATGAACACGGAAATAAAACCGCACAAACTATTCATGAGTTCGACAACGAGGGTGGAATTGTGATGTCAATGCACAATACTCATAAATCCATAAAGAGTTTTGCGAGAGCATGCTTTAAATTTGCACTGAATGTAAAAATGGATTTGTGGTTTGCGACAAAACAAACCATATCAAAGACATATGATCATACTTTTATGGATATATTTGAAGAGATATATGAGACCGAATATAAAGAAGCTTTTGCAGATGCAGGAATAGAGTATTTTTATACTTTGATTGATGATGCGGTGGCTCGAATAATTCGTTCCGAGGGAGGAATGGTTTGGGCATGCAAAAATTATGACGGTGATGTTATGTCGGACATGGTGGCTACAGCTTTCGGAAGTTTGGCAATGATGACATCTGTATTGGTATCACCTGAAGGACATTATGAATACGAAGCCGCACACGGTACGGTACAACGTCATTATTACAAACACTTAGCCGGTGAGAAAACCTCAACCAACTCTATGGCCACGCTGTTTGCATGGACCGGTGCTCTGAAGAAACGTGGAGATCTTGACGGATTGGAGGACCTGGTGAATTTTGCAGATAAATTGGAGAAAGCTGCAATCGACGTTATAGAAAGTGGAGTTATGACAAAAGACTTGGCTGTGTTGTGTGAAGAGCAGGATGTAAAAATAGTTAATACCGAAAAGTTCCTTGATGAAATCAGAGATAGGCTAGAGGAATTGTTGTAAAAAAATAATATCCACGGC
>CAZJOD010000174.1:0-4113 GCA_964547525.1 uncultured Clostridiaceae bacterium | reverse complement strand
AGCGTCCTCGGGTCGGCGTACATTTTTAAATAAAATTTAAAAATGTATCCTATTTAATTATATATTTATTAATATTAACATATCAAAGAAAGAAGGAGGATGTATTTATGGCAAAAGTAACAGCTGATACCATTATTGCGGATGTATTGAAAATAGATAAAGGAACCGCACCTATATTTTTAAAAAAGGGAATGCATTGCATAGGTTGCCCGGTAGCTTCATCCGAAAGTATTAAAGAAGCTTCCGCTGCTCATGGAGTTGATGCACAACAATTGGTAGACGAATTAAATAGTTATTTGGAAAGCAAATAATATTACGGAACAATAAAAAATACAGGAGTATTTGATGCTCCTGTATTTTTTTAGTATAAATGATTTCACTGAAACAACTCATTTACTGTGAACTATAGTGTACTAGTCATTGAAAATACCTTCACTTTCGTCAATTGATTTTTCGGTTCCGTTTTAAAATTCGATTTCATAAATCAATTATTAAAATTAAACGGACGTGTTTTGTCTATTACCAATTCTACATTAAATAGTTCTGAAAGCATTTCAGGATTTTGAAACATTCTTATTCCGTCAACATTCTGTCTGTCCATCATAAGTGCTTTTTCGGTAAAATTTATGTAAGGATATCCACCAACTACACATATAACATTATAGCCTTGTGAAGCTAAATAGTTATAGTGATCGGAACCTATTTTTATCTGATAACCGAACGGTGTTATATAAATATTTGTATTGCCGACAATGGGTTCGACTTCACGTTTCCAGCGTTCGGTGTCCAACTGCAATACACTAAGTTCAAACTCTCCGTCTGTAAAATCATCGCTATGAGAATAAGAATGATTCGCAAATTGCCATCCGGATGCTTTCAAAGCGTTGGCCACCATAATCGCGTTGTTTCGAATCGATTCGAAATTCGGTGCGTCTATCTTATTGGTGCGGTAACCTAGAACACCTTCATATCCGGTCAATGCAATTATACCCTTTGCACCTTGGAATGAAAAATCAGGGTATTGTTCTACAAAAGAATCGACAATAGACATTACATCACCTTCATATGACAATATTTCTTCTCCTTCAGGTGTCTTAACGATATTTGCCACTTTACCGTAATCGTCCAAAGTCAATCTGCTTGCAAAACCGTCGTCTTTCATATAATCATAATATGAGACATCGTCAATGGACAGTATTAAAGGTTTTTTTCCTTCAGGTACATATACGGGAAGCTTTCTTATATACGTACGTTCTCCTTCTGTAACAGTTTCAAAAATTCTGTTGATGTTATATAAAACATAATTATTTTCATAAAGCTGAACCAATATTTTTTTAAATTCATCAACGGTAACCATGTAGTTATTATATCCTTGTGACATATGATCTCCGTCAAAAGCCAATTGGGGATACACTATTAAACTATGAAAGAAAATATGGTAAATCGGTCCTTCATATATTCTATAATCACTGATTCTACGGTTACAAAAGTCTATTTTCGCTGATATTTCTGTGTTGTCAGGGAATATGTTTTTAGCTTGATATAATATATTTAAAGCGTCCTGATAATTTTCGGTGTCTATTAAAGGCTGAGCTTTTGACATGTATGATTGTAGTATTTTATTATTACATTCTTCGATTCTTTTTTGTGCATCCGCATAGAATTGAATGTCGTTTTCGGATACTTTTAGAAAAAACGTAATTGCTTCGAGATATAATTCGCTTTCCATGTAACTTACCGCTTTTTGATAATCCGTGCGTGTTTCGTTTAGGCTTTTGACGGTTGCTATATATGTATCCAACTTCTCATTAAAGAAATCGAATAATTTTGCATTATTTAAAAAATTATGAGTCATACGGTATTCGGCTTTTAGATCGAGATATAAGTTATAATTTTCATCTACCACATCTTCGAGTAATCCTGAAATATCTTCCCGGAATACTTTTAAGCCGTCTATTCTCTGAGCGATACTGCTGTTAATGGTATCATTGTATAAGGATTGACTTATCAAATTAAAATCATCAAGTACCATTCGGTTCATTTCTGTAATATAGTGGTTAAATTTGCCCCCGGGATTATTGTTTTCTACAAACTGTAACATTTCTTCAGCTTTTTCATAATTCCCGTCTTTTAAATACGCTCCGAATGCTACTGTTTTTTCATTAATCAGATCTATTAGTTCCTGTTCGGCTTTGTCCTGCTCTCCTGCTTTTAAAAAATTTAAAGAATATGAAGCTGCAAAATAAACCAGTAATACACTGATTATTATGAACCCTATATTTAAATATAATCTACTCATGTAGTATTTCTGCTTTTTCTTATCCAAATCTTTCATCCTTTCTAAAGATCAAATGATATACCATTATATCATATGAAGCCTATGGTGCATAGTACAGGATGTATACGTTAAAAATACCGTATGTTCGGTCTTTTTCACATTCCCCGCTATAAATTATCGATATACTCAAAGTCGTCAAAGTCTCCATCTCCGTCTATTTCCAAACCTTCCAAACCGGGTAAGTTTTTAAGTGGAGAGTAATCGGATACGGGAACACCTACTAAAGACAACCGGTACAGTGTTTCCAAGTTTTTAAGGGGGGTAAGATCCGTTACGGGATTATCATCTAATATTAAAACACCGGTGTTCTTTAAATTTCCCAGAGGAGTTATGTCGGTAATCAAGTTGCCTGCCAAATGTAAAATTTCAAGGTTTTCCAAAGAGGATAACATGGTTATATCGGTTATACTGTTGTATGATAAATCAAGTTCGATTAAATTAACCGGTAATTCTATTTCGGGAAGTTCTGAAATATCGTTGTTAGAAAGGTTTATGCTTTTTAATTCGTTTAATGATGTTAAAGAAGATATATCGATTATGGAATTCCCGGATAAATCTACCGCTTCCAGCCGAGTTAAAGAGGATAACATATAGATATTCACAATATAATTTCCCGACAGGTTCAGTTCTTTCAGATTGACTAGATTCATAAATACATTAACTTCTTTAACATAAGAACGTTCTATAGTATCGTAAATAACACCTGCAAATGAAAATATTTCGTTGTTGCTTAAATCCACATATTCCAGCAATGGATTATAATATAAAGGAACGATATCATTTATTTTATTATTAGGCATAGTTAGTGTTTTTATATTTTTAAAGTATTGAATCCCTTCCAGGTTTTCAACAGGGGATTTTCCATTGCCGTCATACTCTAAAACCTTAACATTTAAAGCTTGTGACGCAGTAATGTCTTTTTTTACAGATTCTATCAAAGAAGCTAATGTATTGTCCTCTATAAAGATTTTTCTATCGTCTATGTAACATATATTTATAAATTCATCGGAAATAACAATTACACCCGGGTGATAATCTGTGTAAACAAAAGAACCGGGTAACCCTATGTATGAACCGGCGGAAGTTAGGTTTATCTTGCTAAAGCCTTCATACTTTAAAGTTTCAATGACTTGGTTTTCGTTTAAACCTTCCAAATCCGGGAGAGATATGGCAACATTAACATCTAAAGCGACAATTTTATAAGAATTTAGAACTTTCTCACCCGGAGCCGGCCTTTGATTTACAACCCTATGACCGGGCTCTTGTTTATTGATGATTTTATTAATGCTAAATTTTATATTCAATTCTTCAAGGACTTTTACCGCATCGGCATATTGCATATTTGTCACATCAGGCATATATACATCATCATTGACATATAAACGGACGAAGAAGTCATCTTTTACAGGCAGGTTTCCCGGTCCGGGTTCTTGGGATAATACAATACCCTTATTATATTCTGCATTATAACCCTTTGTTGTTTTATAAGCTATACCGCGCTTGGTCAATACCTCGTCAGCGCTTTCTATGTATCTACCTTGTACCGAAGGCAATTCAAAAGCATAATTTCTTGTGATTTTAACCACAATGTTTTTTGCTTTTATTTTGGTTCCTTCAGGTATACTCTGAGAAATTATTCTATCCGGATAATCTCTCGAGGAATAGGCTAAAACCATATCGTAATCAATGCCTAAAGATTCAAGGGTTTGCTGTGCTCTGAGGTAGTCCATACCGGTTACCTTCGGCATTTTTACCATATCGGGTGTCAATGCCGA
>CAZJOD010000173.1:0-7599 GCA_964547525.1 uncultured Clostridiaceae bacterium | reverse complement strand
GTGATAGTGATATTATAATCGGATCAACGAATTGTATGGTCCCTGTCAGCAGCATCGGTTTCCCAAAAAGCCATTGGCACACTTTTAAAACAGCCGATTCTTTTGAATGTATAAACATCATCCATAACAGACTGCTGAAAAATCCTGTTAACATCCCTGATAATGCTGCGGCTTTACTTAATTTTTTACAATACAAAGCTCCGAAATACATAGGTAAGAATGCGGCACCACATAATCCGAAAAACAATCCTGTACTAATAGCAATAGCTCCGTCCCATATCTGAGGCATTATGTATGCAAGCAGTACGGTAGTTATAATTGCTAAAAGCACCCCCATTCTCGAATATAGCATTATCTTTTTGGGATCGGTCGATTTACCTGAAAATATATCTCTTCCTACGGCAGTACCTATGGCATGGAATTGAGAACTGATTGTAGACATACCGGCTGCTAACAATATAACAAGAAATACGGACATATACCATTCAGGCATAAAGTTATCCATAAACAAAGGTATTATTTTATCTGTTTCTCCGGCTGCCGCAACGGCAATTTTTCCGGTGCTTTCAAAGAATAGTACGTTTGACAAAGCTCCGACGACAAACGCCACCCCGGTCATCATTAATATAAAGACGCCTCCTATTGGTACGGCTCTGTTTAATTCTTTATCACTTTTAACTGTCATAAATCTTACAGCAAGCTGTGGTTGGGCAAGAACACCTATTCCTACTCCCATTACAATTGACGATACTATAATCCACCAATACTGAGAAAAAAGTTTTGGCATACGAGTCCACCCTTGGAAACCTCCGGCTCTTAAGCCTGCTATTTGGTCGTTAACAACCGGGTTGTTCAGCAATTCGGTAAGCTTCGTATGAGCTGCCGTCACTCCACCAAGCCGCGAGTAAACCGCAACTATGAGTATAGACATACCTACCAGCATAAGTGTACCTTGAAAAGCATCGGAATACATAACACCTCGTATACCACCGAAGAAAACATAAGCCGCCACAATGACTGCAAAGACAAACAAGGCGACATTATAGTTTATTTTAAGACTTCCTTCAATAAATTTGGCGGCACCTATCATTACAGCCGCCGTATAAGCGGGCATAAATAAAAATATAACTACCCCTGCAAATTTTTTGATAAATTTTGATTTATATCTTTCTCCTAAAAATTCAGGGAATGTATGTACATTTAAGTTATGTCCCATGTGTCTGGTTCGTTTACCAAAGAAAACGAAAGCTACAAATACCCCTAAGAAAATATTCAAAAATGTCAGCCATAATAAGCTGAATCCGAAAACACCGGCATTACCGCCAAAACCCACGATAGCAGATGTGCTTATAAACGTAGCTCCATATGATAATGCCATTATCATAGGATGAATCCGACGATTTCCCAACAAATAATCACTTGACGTTTTTGTATGCTGATACCCTAATACACCCAGATAAGCTATTATGCCAAGGTATATAATTGTCACAATAATTTTGATAATCACTTTTTATAATCCCCCTTCCGTTTAAAGATTTTCATCAATGGTCTTTTCCGTATTACTCCAGTCAATCAACTTCTGCTCCTGTTCATTAATACCACCTTTATTCCAATTGAAAATACCGTACACAACGCATGTCAATGTGGAAAGGATACACAACAGATATACAGTAATAATACTAACATCATTCAAACCAAACAATCCTGTCACCTCCCTATAATAAAAAAACCTTATAGGCGGCACTTGCACATAAGGGTGAATTTTAAAGCATATTAAAATAAACCGTTCTGCCATGCTGCCAACTTCCGAAAAACTATTCTTCCATACTACCATGATATGCAAACGAACGTAATTTAAATATTCGCTCGCTATTAAAAATTATAATAACAAAATAAAAGAATTATTACAATATAAAATACTTAATTTAAATAAAAATGTAAAGATTCTAATAATTACTTGCTAATTTTAAAAAAATATCTCACAGTCCATACTGCATTTAATACTATTTTATTTGAGTTATAACAAACATTCTTATAAAGGTAAGAGAATTAAAACCTGCGAAGCTAACCCCTTTAAAATGCTTGTTAAAAATCATAAATACAATACAGTCTGTCGGATGTGAGATATTTATTTAATGTGATTTCACTGTAATTAAAATAAAGTTTTTGCTGTGGAACCTTAATTTTAATTTTCCTATTTTTTAAGGTTTAAACACTACAACCAAAAACATTTTAAACTGCTCTTCAGCCAGTAATGCATGCGGGATACCTGCCGGCATTACAATGGTTTCTCCCTTTTGCAAATTAAAAACACTATCTCCGATAGTTATCTCGGCTTTACCGTCAATAATATAAACCATTGCATCACCTGCCGACGAGTGAGAACTGATTTCCTCACCTTTATCAAATGCGAACAACGTCAAACTTACATTTTTCCCTTGTGCCAATGTTCTACTTACAACTTGCCCTTCTTGATACGAAACCAACGATTCCAACTCTAAAATTTTCGAAAGTTCTATGTTCTTAATAATATTATCCATATTAATACTCCTCTCGGTTTTTTATTTGCAGCACTATATTATCATTTCCTTTATAATGTTTCCGTATCCTAAGTTACAAACTAAATTCGTTGAATTCGGATCATATATGCATTCATAATAAAAAGCAAACAGAATTCTATTTGATTGCATCTACCATCAAGTAACCTTTAAAGGTATTTTCATTGATTTGTATTGATACATATCCGTTTTTATAAACAAAGCTCGTATTTTGCTCGGTCAGACCTTTTGTTACAGACCATTCGGGTGATAATAACCTTACTATTTCAGGTTTATATGCACATGCAAAAGTGATATTAAAAGGTATATTATAAGACGCACTTCCATCCCCGGCAAATTGTTCAACAGAATCATACATTGATACACGCAATCCCTTTTCCTTGGCAATTGTATTTTTAATATTTAGAATATGTGCAATGGTATGCCTACCGTCCGCACTTTCATATATTGAAAGCGTGTATTCCTCAGGTATGGTACTACCAACAGGTTCTCTTATATACATATCGAGTATTTTTCCTATAGTGTTACGCAAAATATCCGCACTATATTCATGAGTCACTCCGGTACCAAACATAGTCGAGGTTTTATCACTAACCATTGAAACATTGGAATGAAATGGTAATAAATTTGTTTTAGATCCTATAAATAAAATCTCGCCATCTCCAAAGTCCTCCCGAGCTATTACAGTGTCATTTCCTATTTTCGCAATAGCTTCAGTATTGTCATATGCAAGAAAATAGGTCATTTCATCAATTGTTTTATCATTTATAACCACCTTATCCGATTTTTCAGGTATGACTCTAAATCGGGTTTTGCAACCTAATAATTTCTGTATGTCCGAAGCTGTCCGGTCAAAACCTTCCGGTGTCTTTTTACCGCATAAATCAACAAATATAAGCGTACCACCCGATTTCGCATAATTTCCCGCCATTTTTATTTCTTCTTCACTCATCATAAAAACATGGGGTAAAACAATAGCTTTAAACTTCATCCAATCTTCCAACGTGTGTTCTTCCAACACAAAGTCCGGATTTTTTTGTGTAAAGTATGCAGCTTGCAGCCAAGTCATTACTCCGTTCATTGAGCAAGAACGTGCATTGGCTATCAAGTCACGTGTTTTCATGGAAAAAAATACCCCTATATCACTTTTCTTTTTTTGCTCATATACCAATTCCGGATATTTCTTTTCAAAACTCCTGATGTAACGTTCAGCATCAACCATGTCTTTTGTTCGATCGAAAGCCGGATTGAACAGTTGACCCCAACTCAGGCAAAGGGCGAAAGAAAAATACATATCACTTACTGTTTTACAATAAAACATCGACATGGACGGAATATCGTTTTGTGAAGCAAATGCATATCTATGTACGGCTTCACAGGCATAATGAGGCCAGGAATAGCGAATAATAGAATTATATACATTTTCCTGGAACATTACATCCCACAAATCCGCACAGTTTGAGAAAGGATAAGCTGAATAATTAGTTAATATTTCATCAGATATATAATTAGGACGTAATAAATTTAAACCAAGAGATCGAAAATGAGCATCAACATCCCGCTGAAAACGGATGGCACTGTTACGTCTAAACTGATCAAACGCCACATATCTTGGATCATCGAAATTTCCAAAGAAATTTTCATTCCATTCCTGTGTGCTCTCAGGCAATGTGTACCCTGTCTGTTCCCTATAAAGCTTACGGCAAACAGGACATGCACAACTGTTACCGTCAGCAAAAAATTGAACGTCATCTGTCATTATTCCATCCACGCCCAGTGCATATATATCTTCAAGGTGCTTAAAATATATCCGGCGATAATCTTCGTTGTTGTAACATACTATACGTGTGTTATATTGAGTAGGTGCCAATTCATGCGTGCCACCATGTATCTGTAATAATGAAGAAACTCTCACCCCGTCTATTTCGGAGTCTGATGTAACCCAATCCTTAACCTTTTCCCAGCCTGTTGTTGATGATTCGTCGTCATTTGTATGGAGTATTCGATCGGCCTTTTTTTCCCATTCCTGCTCGGTTAAAGGAGCATGAAGCAAGCTGCATGAATGATGCTCCACTACTTTGATCCCCTGTTTATGAAAACCTCGAATTAGTTTTCCCAATGTTTCAACGATGCGATCCCAATACGGATAAAAGTTAAATCGAAAATGCGTTTTATTACTAAGTAATACAATATCGATACCCAATGATCGCATCTGTGCCGCTTCGGCCTCAAAATCATCTTCCGAATAATATGCAGTGTGCTTATCGGTATAATAATACCATGTGATTCTACTGTTCCAAGGAATATTCTTTGCCATAAGCTTCTCTTTCCTTTCAATAATGTATTTACCGTAGTATTATTTTTTATAATATCGGTCAACTTTAATAATATGATTTTACCAAATGCTTTTAGTAAATACAAATATTCGCAAGAAATAGATAAATTAATATTGATATATAAATTATTAACACGTGATAAAAAAAGCATAAAAAAAAGACGGGGTAATATATTAATGTATAATACTGTCGGTTTTTTGTAAAAATCATTACTTCAAATTTTCAGGGTTTAGGCATAACAGTTCATCGGTAACAAATAATCCGTCTTTTCTTATTAGCCGGTCGTCAAAATATATTTCTCCACCACCGTATTCGGTAGTTTGTATCAAAACCAAATCCCAATGGATTGCGGATTTGTTTCCGTTATATGCTTCTTCATAGCAATTTCCGGGAGTAAGATGTATGCTGCCCATTATTTTTTCATCAAATAACGTATCTTTCATAGGCTTTAAAATATACGGATTTACTCCGATTGCGAATTCACCGATATACCTTGCTCCTTCGTCTGTATCAAGTTTGTGATTAATCTTTTCATCATCATTTGATGTAGCTTTTATTATTTTACCGTCCTTAAACTCAAATTTTATACGTTCAAAAGTAAAACCTTCACTGACCGAAGGTGTATTAAAAGTTATAACGCCGTTTATACTGTCTTTAACAGGTGCCGTAAACACTTCACCGTCAGGGATATTCATTTTACCGTCACATTTTATTGCCGGTATATCTTTAATTGAAAATACCAGATCGGTGCCCGGTCCTTTTATTTGTACTTTATCGGTTTTCTCCATAAGTTTTACAATGCTATCCATACCTTTTGACATTTTTGAGTAATCTAAATTACATACATCAAAATAAAAATCTTCAAATAGATCTGTAGACATCCCGGCAAGCTGAGCAAAAGATTCATTGGGATATCTCATTACACACCATTTTGTGTTATTTACTCTTTCTTCAAGAACCGGTCTTAAGATTTTTCTTACAAGTAATTGTTTGTCACCGGGAACTATTCCCGATTCATATATATTTAAACTCTCTCTGATAGCAAGATACGCATCCATTTGTTTCATAAAAGAAAGCTGGTTTTCACACATTATTTCCAGCTGCTCTTTTGTACAACTCTTATTAACCAGACTATTGAGTTTTTCATCGTTGCATCTCACAAAAGGTAGTCCGCCTGCTTCATACGCTTTGTTAACCAATTCACGAGCCAGTAAGTTATTGTATCCGTATACATCAATGAATATCTTCTCACCTTTTTGAAGTTCCGTAGAGTAATTTATAAGGGTATTAGCCAGTTTTTCATATCTTTTATCTTTCATAAAAATTTATCCTCCGAATAAGTTTATCGCAATTATATCACAATTGTTCAATTTTAACATGAAATCATAAATAACATAACAATCTAATTAACAATATCATATCAATAACTTAATATATACTATAAATGAAATTTGTATCCACTTTGCTTCATTATCCGAAATAATATATAAGTAAATAAAAGTAATACATTTAAACTATAAGTAAAAAAAACGGATATTACAAAAAAACATATCCATACTATATAAAGAAATAAAATTTAGAAAAGAGACATAAATATGAATAATAATCAAAACATGATTAAAAACTTTCCCGAATCAATGCCTCCTCAGCATCAGAATAGACAGCCGGGAAAAGATCCGCTTATGAACCCCACACCGGTTTATGAATTTACAAATTATAAATCTGCTGATAAACTTAAAGGAAAAGTAGCTGTTATTACAGGTGGAGATAGCGGAATCGGCAAGGCAGTGGCGATAGCCTTTGCCAAAGAAGGTGCGGATATTGCAATTATATATCTGAATGAACATGAAGATGCTATGAATGTTAAAAATGTTATAGACGGTACCGGAGTGAAATGCTCAATTATATCCGGTGACATAGTTGATGAAAACTTCTGTTTTGGTGCTGTTGATAAAATAATAAAAGATTTTGGGAAAATCGATATTCTGGTTAACAATGCAGCCGAATCACACCCGCAAAACAGTATAGAAGATATATCAGCGGAACAACTGGAAAGAACATTTAAAACAAATATATTCGGTGCATTTTACCTCACCAAAGCGGTTTTGCCCCATTTGGCACCCGGAAGCAGTATAATTAACACAACATCCATTACTGCATATAAGGGAGACGAAACTTTAATTGATTACTCATGTACTAAAGGAGCACTTGCCACATTCACCCGTTCGATGTCAATTTCATTAGGGAAAAAGAATATCAGAGTTAATTCTGTCGCTCCCGGACCGGTTTGGACACCATTGATCCCTGCGGCCTTTGATGAGCAGAATGTAAGTGAGTTCGGAAGCACAAATCCTATGGGTCGTCCGGCACAACCTGTGGAACTTGCAGGAGCATATGTATATTTAGCATCGGAAGATTCCTCCTATGTTACCGGACAAACTATCCATGTAAACGGCGGTGTCATAGTTAATGTATAAAAAATAATTAAATTAATGCAGTAAAACCCGAGGCCACATCGAGTGTCCTCAGGCCGGGATACATTTTTTAAAATTAAGTTTTAAAGATGTATCCTGTTTAATAATATATTATAAAGGTTCAACAATATATTAAAATATTCCGCCATGTTCTATTTTTTAGTTTAGTAAAGACAATGTACAACTATACTTTTTTAGTACAAATACATAAACAATCCGTTGCATTATTAT
>CAZJOD010000172.1:0-7671 GCA_964547525.1 uncultured Clostridiaceae bacterium | reverse complement strand
CGGTTGTATTTCTTATTATAATATTGAGCGTAACTTAAGTTTAAGCCGTGCATAAATTTTGAGATATCACAGCCTTGAGGATCGAATTGTATGTGAACATGGGTGTCCATGAGACAATAAGCAAGAATTGCACATTTAAACTTCTGTTTATATTGTGTCATAAGCTTAAGATATCTTCTCTTATCGTTATCATTCTTGAAAAGATATATCTCTTTTATGCTTCTGCACATTATATGATGAGTTGTTTCAGGACTTCTCTTTCGTGCCGATCTTGGCATAAATATCGCCTCCGCAAAATTGAATACTTACATATTGTAGTACAAAATAGATTACAAATGATGGTTTTGAGGTAAAATGTCATAAATTGTGGTTTTATGTTGTTTATCATTATAAGGATCGATTTGTGTTTATACTAGAAAAAATAATAAATGATTATGGATCATAACATTATTATTTATATGTGAAAATATATGTGAAAATACCATATCTTTTATTACCACTATACCTTATATATTTTAAATCGTCATATGTGATTTTTATTGGCACTTGTTTCATTGATTATCATTGAGATTTACCCGGATTTAAAAGTGTATCAATATTTATTTTTGGGGAGAAACAAGAATTTAATATAAATATTATGTAAACATCTTATAAAAGCATCAATTTTATTGTAAAATATATAAAAGAATAGTACTTATCATTAATCAGTAATTATCAGGAGTAAACAAATGGGATATAAAAATTTAAACGTTTCAAGTTCGTCAGTATTTTTAGTAACGGGAGCCGCCGGTTTTATAGGTTCTAATATTGTAGAAGCGATTTTGAAAATGGGTTGTAAAGTTAAAGGGTTGGATAATTTCGCTACCGGGAGAAAAATAAATGTCGAGGAATTTAAAAATAATTCCAATTATCAATTTATAGAAGGTAATATAACGGATTATGATACTTGTTTGAAAGCATGTGAGGGAGTAGATTATGTTTTACATCAAGCGGCTTTAGGATCAGTGCCAAGATCAATGAAATTTCCTTTGATATATGAAGATAACAATATAAAAGGCACGTCAAATATGATGGAAGCGGCAAAACAGCAAGGTGTGAAACGGTTTGTATATGCATCATCATCTTCGGTATACGGAGACTCTCCTGTATTGCCTAAAAAGGAAGGACAGGAAGGTAATATATTATCTCCTTACGCATTAACTAAAAAGGTAAATGAGTTATATGGTAAGTTATATACGGAAGTATACGGTTTGGAATGTATAGGACTAAGATACTTTAATGTATTCGGCAGAAGGCAAGATCCCGATTCACAGTATGCCGCTGTTATACCGAAATTTATAAAGGCGTTAAAAGCGGGTGAAAGAGTTCAGATATACGGTGACGGAGAACAATCAAGAGATTTTACATACATTGAAAATGTTATAGAAGCAAATTTAAAATCATGTTTCGCTCCAAAAGAAGCTTGCGGACGAGCATACAATATTGCTTTCGGAGAACGATTCACGGTTAACCAGATGTATCAATTGATGTGTGAACAGCTGGGAGTTAGTATTGAACCTATTTATGTAGGTGAAAGACCCGGAGATATAAGACACAGTTTAGCAGATACTTCGGACGCTCAGACACTAATAGGGTACAATCCCGATTGGAATTTTACAAAAGGTTTTATAGAAGCCGTTAAATGGTATAAAGAAAATATATAATTTTACATTGAGTTAAAATAATCATTATATAAGTTTGCCACTTGCGGGTATTACGACATTTCATATCTATCGATGAATAGAGGAGTGAAAGATTATGCAAAAAATTAAATATGGTATTATCGGAGGCAGCAGAATCGCATTAAGACATTTAAAGGCATTGGCATCTTTGAAGAATTTCTATGAGATCAAGGCCATATCAAGCCGTTCCTTAGACAACTGTAAGAAAATTGTGGAGAGTATAAAAGAGTACGGGTTCGATGTTGATGGAATTCAAGTTTATGATAATTATATTGAAATGTTAGAAAAAGAAGATTTGGATATAGTGGATATTACGACCGAAAGCGGACGACATCGTGCCATTACAATAGATTGTCTTGCTCACGGGACTAATGTATTAGTTGAAAAACCTATGGCTGTAACTTTAGACGATTGTGATGCCATGATAAACACGGCTAAAGAAAAAGGGTTGAAACTATTTGTTTCCCAACAAATGAGGTTTTCTCCTTCGGTCATGGAAGTGAAAAAAGCTTTGGATGGAGGAAAGTTCGGTAAATTACTACATTCCACAGTGCATATTCGCTGGAACAGAAATAAAGCATATTATGAACAGGCTGCATGGAGAGGAACTAAAGAACAGGACGGCGGAACACTATTAAATCAATGTATACACAGTATCGATATTTTAAGATGGTTAATGGGAAGTGAACCTGTAGAAGTTTTTGCGTATACCGATAATATGATGCACCCTGAAATAGAAATAGAGGATGTGGGATTAGCGTTAATAAAGTTTAAAAACGGTGCATATGCCACAATAGAAGGTACTGTTAACATATATCCGAAAAATTATGAAGAAACATTATTTGTGTTCGGTGAAAAAGGAACGGTTAAACTGGGCGGAAAAAGTTTGGATACAATAGTACATTGGAATGTTGAGAACGAAAAAGAGCCGGAAGTCACCAAATATGACGATACGGCTCTTTCTTGCTATATAAAACTTTTTGAGAATATAGCTTCATGTATTACAGGTAATGATGAACCCATGGTATCCGGGTTCGAAGCGAGAAAAACAATGGAACTGATTCATGCAATTTATAAATCCGCTGAAAAAGGTGTACCTGTCAAGTTATAATATGGTAAAATAAGAAGAGATTATAGTTTGATTTTTAAGTGGATATTATTTATTTTAGCGGATATTGTTCGGAGGAATAAGCAATATGATAAACAATAACATACAAACCGGATGTATAATACTATGTGCAGGTAAAGGTACCAGAATGCAGTCGAAAGATACTCATAAAGTGTGCTTTCCTATTGACGGAAAACCTGCAATACTGCACTCAATGGACCGTTATAAAGCGGCAGGTATAAACAGATATACCATAGTGGTCGGATCAATGGCGGAACAAGTTATGCATACTATTTCATCAGCATATGACGGTGTAAATTATGCATATCAAAAAGAAGCTTTAGGTACGGGTAACGCTGCAAGAATCGGTTTTGATGCAATGGAAGCATATGGTACTACAGGTCCCGTTCTAATTACCATGGGAGATAAAATCATTGAACCTGATGTAATAGAAAGATTAATATCCGAATTTGTAAATAAGAATTTAGATTTATGTTTTGTTGTCGGTCCTAAGGAATACAATGCATCCGGAGGACATATTGTCTTAAATAACGGTAAAGTCCGCGGAATAGTTGAAAGCTTGGATATAAAAAAGGCGGAATTATATAAAAAGATATTAAGCCAGCTTCAAAACGGTAGCTATAAAGATAGGGATCCTAGAAAAGATATTGAAGATATATCCAAGAATATTATATCATCCGAAAGAAAACGTGAAAAAGTTGTCTTGCAGATGGAAGGCATCATGGAATATATAAGAAACGGAGAAACAGATAAAGCCACCGAGTTACTTAGAAAAAATTCTGTGATTACTCTTGGAAATGACGAATTTGAACCTGAAGTTTTAGATAAAGCAAAGTATGTGAATTCGGCTATATATATGTTTAAACCTGAAGCTTTTAGATTCGGTCTATCTAAGATGACTACCGATAATGCAGATAAAGAAGAATACCTGACCGAGGCGATAAATTTCATATGTAACACCGAGGGTTATAAATCTTCAATTGTTATTGTTAAAGAAAGAGAAAGCATTTTAACATATAACAATGTAGTGGAATTATTACGTGTTAAAGAGATTTTAACAGGAGCCAAAGATCAATGTAAATTAAGTTTTACCGAGTATAAGCCTGTCAATGAATGGATAGATTTGTTTAACGTTATGCCACAATCTTTACTTGATGCTTTAGTTGATATATATGGAGAGCATAATGATATTATAGAAGAGAGAAGAAAAGAATATTTAAAAGTGCTTGAACATTTTAAAAATAAATACGGAGCGGACCGTAAGGCGGTAATAACCAGAGCTCCAGGGCGTGTTAATCTTATGGGAAGGCATGTGGAACACAGGGGAGGAAATGTTAATGTAATATCAGTTGACAAAGAAGTAATCTGTGTAGCATCTCCCAATTCCGAAGAAGTTAATATATCTAATACCTGTCCTGATTTTAAAGACAGAACCTTTTCTATTGAAGAACACTTTAAGAATGTTAACTGGGATAATTGGTTAAGATTTTTAGAATCAAAAGAAATTTCTCAACTTGTTATGTTGAACCAAGGTGATTGGTTGAATTATGTTAAAGCGCCTATTATTCGTTTACAATATCTTTATAAAGACAGACCGTTAACAGGGATGGATATGGCCTTTAACGGGAATATCCCGGTTGCAGCGGGATTGTCCAGTTCATCCGCTATAGTTGTCGCTACCGCGGAAGCCGCCGTTGCTATAAATAACTTAGATGTAACACCACAACAATTTGTTGACTTATGTGGAGAAGGAGAATGGTTTGTCGGATCCCGCGGTGGAGCCGGAGATCATGCCGCTATGAAGTTCGCTCAAAGGGGTTATATAGCGAGTTTAGGATTTTTCCCGTTTGGTTACAGAGGTGCTGTTGAGTTTCCGAAAGGGTATAAGCTTTTAGTTGCCAATTCTTTTATGAAAGCAAATAAAACAACTAATGCAAAAGATTTATTTAACCAAAGAGTAGCGTCATATGAATTTGGTTTTATGATGATTAAGGATAGATTTCCTACACTTAAAGAGAAGTTGAAATATCTTAGAGACTTGAATCCGGAAACTTTAGGTGTAACGCCAAGTTACATATATTCTATGTTGTTAGCGATTCCCGAAAAGGTGTCAGCCGATAATCTGTTTAAAGAGATATCGTCCGAATATCATCAAGATATAAAGAGAATTATGGCCACACATAAAACGCCGAAAGAATATGAAATTCGTACGGTTATTATGTATGGCATAGCAGAATGTAGAAGATCGTTTCTATGTGCAAAGCTTTTAGAACAAGGAGATTTTGAAGGATTTGGTCGGATGATGAATATAAGTCATGACGGAGATCGAATTGTTATGTTTGACGAAAAAGGAGTTATGCATAAATTTGATTATGATTTATCGGATAAGGTTTTACAATCATTAATAGATGATCTAAAGAGTGAAAATGTAGAGCGTGTTGCCAGAGCACAACTTGAGAATCAGCCGGGAGGTTATGCATGTTCAACTCCTGAAATAGACTTTATTGTAGATACAGCTAAAAGAATTGACGGAGTTCTCGGAGCTCAGTTATCCGGTGCCGGTCTTGGTGGTTGTGTAATGATATTGGCACAAGATGAAGCTGTACCTAGAGTTATTAACGAGCTGAAGACGAAGTATTATGATCCGCGTGGATTTGAGAATGGGATTACGGTAAGTATTCCGGTTAAGGGGTCTAGGTTGGTGAGGGTGTAGTGTTATATAGAAGGAAATATCAAGCATGTAAGATCAGCACGCTAAGATTTTATATAAACGATATAGAAGATATGGATGTGTTAAGAAATGATAACTATTGTTTGAAATTTGAAAAACGAGTTATTTGAAGCTTTATCATTAAATTAAAAAAAGAATTCATTAAAATTATACTGAAGTTCCAAAAGGCCATTTGTCTTGCGGATTAAGAGATGTAAGACAATATTGTGAAAATAAAGATAGAGAGTCCTATAGTTATTATGAAATAACAGATTGTGATTTCTCAGAAGCTATAAAGGTAATATGTGAAAGTATCGATTATCAAAAACTTGGAGGTCGCTTATACCCGTATTGTTTTAAAGATATATACAATGAGATGAAAGATAAAGAGAATCAAGTTCACACAAGAGCTTTACATGCTGAAGAAAATGCTTTTCTCCAAGTATCAAAATATGGAGGTGAGGGAGTTCGAGGTGGTTACTTATTTACAACGGCAAGTCCGTGTGAACTATGTGCAAAAAAGGCGTATCAATTAGGTATTAAAAAGATTTTTTATATAGATCCTTATCCTGGGATATCTCAAAATCATATACTAATGTTTGGTACTGAGAATAATCCTATGATGCAACTGTAATATGGGGCGATAGGTAATGCTTATATATCTTTATATACTCAGCGCATTTCATATAAGGATGAATTAGCAATGATAACTGAGTTTAGACCTGAAATGATAATAGAAAAAATTAAAAAATAGCAGTTCCGGTGTCATCGAAATCCACGAAATACTTCATGTGTCATTAGGAAGTTTATGAAAGAGGTGAAAAATGAAACGACAAGGAACCGGGATGCGTATTGATATTTCATCAATATTAAAACGCAAGATAAAACAAGCTGTAGATTCAGTAGATGGCATTACAATAACTCTGCCGTTTATAAGCTTAAATATTATACCTGATAATAAAGAAAGAAAGATTGCGCGGGAAATTGTTATTAGGCTAGCTGATAAAAGAGTTTTGAATTCATACGAGTGTTGTGATTCTTGCATCAAACATGCTCTTGCCTCTTTACACGAAATACGAGTATTATTAGTCGATAAGCAAGTTGAATTAATGGATTATACAGATTCTGGGCTTTATCTATTAGTTGAATTGATTCTTGATTCTATTAGGTAGTTTTTCACATACACTGAGGCGAATAAATTACAAGCTCAATTTAATTCAAATAGATATTATAAAGATATATATTATGGTGCTCTTGAATTACTTCGTTCTCACATTTATCGATGCCTTTTACAAATATCAAATGTAGCTTCCATTGAAATACCGAATATTGACAAGAACATGAGATATAATTCTGTATGGGATCTAAAACATTATACCAATAAAATCATAGAAGGTGATTCAAATGGCACATAATTCTATCAGGGACGCATCTCAACTTATTACAATTAGCTAACATATATTAACAATAAATTGAAGAATATGTAACTAAAATATGATGATTTTCTTATATATTTAGTTTAAAAACGAGAAATTAAAGGATTAAGGCGTTTTAGAACAAAAAAAGAACATGGATGGAACCATGTTCAGAAACGAAATAATGGTATATATGGAATTTGCGTTTGCTAACTTTTTAAGCTACCTTTATTTTCTCCAAGAGCAAAGGTAAAAGCTCTTTGTACTTTGGTTTCTGCATTAAGTTGAAACCTTTGGTGTTGAGCTTGGCGGTTTGGGAGAGTGTTATGTCACCAAGTGTTTTGCAGATATCTTTGTATGAGCTGTTGCTTAGACACCTCATAAGAAATACCGATACCGCTTTTATATCGGATGTGGAACGATTGTATTTCAATTTAACAAAATCAGGAACTTGGATGTTAAAAGTGTCTGTAACTGTTTTTATAATTGTTTCCGGTGATAGATCCCTACGGTATATATGCCGATAACTTCGATATTCATAAGGTTCTTCTGTTATGCTTTTATGAATCAAATCCAGAAGCTCTTGTTTTTGTGTTACATTATTACAGCCTGTTACAAAATCTATATACAGGTTAACCGCTAAATCGGGGTTTTTATCAAAACGTGACAAAATGAAATCTTTATTTATTAAATCAA
>CAZJOD010000171.1:0-7696 GCA_964547525.1 uncultured Clostridiaceae bacterium | reverse complement strand
TTAAATATAAACGGATATTAGTTATATACAAAAAATTTTCCCTCAAGATAACTAAGCAAACATAAAAGTAATATCCTAAGGTGTTCGTATTAACATAATAAATACAAATTTCCAACATAAAAGGTTATAATATGTCAACTTTTATAACCTTTTAGACTAAAAAATTATTATAAGTATAACATTTTTTATTTAGCAATACAAGCCGGATATTTATCCGACTTGTATTGGCATTTTTTACTATTATTATTTTTATATCGCAGAAAACAGCTTGTTTAATATAGAATTTGTCTTTTAGAATAATGGGTTTTTTATTCTAAGTATTAAGGTGCCTGACCGATGAGCTTTGTTACCGGTTTTAACTCTTAGATTCAGGTTCATTTCTAAGATCAACAACCCTTTTTGCTTTTCCGGTAGTTCTTTCAATTGTAAAAGGTTCAACCAAACGTACCTTGGCATCTATTTGGAGAACACTCTTAATATTCGCTTTTATGTGTTTTTCAATAGATTCAAGCTTTTTATAGCTCTCCAACACACTCGCATCAACCAACTCTACCAAAACCTCAATTTCATCTAAAAACCCTCTTTTTCTTAGAAGGATCTGATAATGCGGTCCTACTTCGGGTATTTTTAAAATAACCGATTCGATTTGTGACGGAAAGACATTAACTCCACGTATTATCATCATATCATCGGTACGTCCCTGAACTTTACCCATTCTAACAAGAGTTCTGCCGCACTCACACGGTTTGTCATCCAGAAATGTTATATCCTTGGTTCTGAATCTCAGCATTGGTATACCTTCTTTCAATAATGTTGTAAGAACCATTTCTCCTTTTTCACCGATATCCAAGGATTGTTGAGTTGCGGGATCTATTATTTCAGGATAAAACACATCCTCATTAACATGCATTCCTGTCTTCCATAAACACTCGCCGGATACACCGGGTCCGGTTATTTCAGTCATTCCATAATTTTCGGTATCTATAATACCCCATCTTTTAACTATTTCTTCAGCCAGCTCGTTACTGTGACCTTCACCACCAAACAATCCTACTTTCAATTTGAAATCGTTCTTTGTCATTCCCATTTCTTCCATTACTTCTGTTAAGCGCAATGCGTATGAAGGTGTGGCAATTAAAGCGGTCGCTCCGAAATCCTGCATTAACATGAGTTGACGTTCGGAATTACCACTGGACATTGGAACAACTGTGGCGCCTACCCTCTGTAAACCGTAATGCAAGCCGAATCCTCCGGTAAATAATCCGTATCCGAAAGCAACCTGAGCGACATCATCTTCGGTAACACCGGCCATAGTAATAATACGAGCGACACAATCCGTCCAAACATCCATATCCTTCCGTGTGTATCCTACCACTACGGGTTTACCGGTTGTACCTGAAGACGCGTGTATCTCTACAATATCTTTTAATGAAACGGCAAGCAATCCAAAAGGATAATTATCTCTTAAATCGTCCTTAGTGGTAAAAGGTATCTTTTCAATATCCTTCAAGCTCTCTATATGTCGGGGTTTTAACCCGATTTGATCAAACTTTTGCTTGTACATCGGCACTTTATCATATGCATATTGTACAATGCTCTTTAGTCTTTCAAGCTGCAGAGTTCTCATTTGAGAACGTGCCATGCATTCGTGTTCTTTATCCCAAATCCTCATTGATCTATACACCTTCTTAATAATTAATATTTTTTGCTATGGTAACCGTACTTTTTGCCTTGATTCCGTCTACCAAGGGCATAATAATCAGTGATATAATCATTGCCAATGAACCGGCGTTAGGTGCGGCACTTACAGTACGAATAAACGAACCGGGCGCTCCTTTTGACAGTGCGGGTAATATTATTACACATAAAAGCATAACGGAAATTCCCGTTATCATAGCTGCCCAAGCACCCTCTTTTGAAGCTTTTTTGCTCCATAAACCGTATAAAAACGGGGCTATAAAGCAACCGGAAATAGCTCCCCAAGACAATGACATTAGAGTAACTATGGCGCTGGGGTTTGTAATCGATATTATAAATGAAGCTGCGACAAATATGATACACATTGTACGCATCAAATTCATCTCAACTTTTTTAGACATGTTTTTATTAACGATGCCTTTACCAAGATCCATGGTTATAGCCGATCCTGAAACTAAAACCAATGAAGCTAAAGTTGACATCGAAGCTGAAAGTACCAGCACCGTTATAAGACCTAGAAAAATTTCCGGCATTGCCGATTGTGTCAACATTAGCGGTACTATTTTGTCATAATTACCACCGTCCGGAACAGCATTGAAAAATAATGATCCCATAGCTCCCGAACCGTATGCGGCTACACCTATTATCAGAGCGAATACGGTTGATACCGTTCTCCCTTTTTTGATTGTGTCTTTGCTTTTTACGGCATAAAATTTATGTATCATTTGAGGTAGACCCCATGGTCCTAAGCTTGTTAATATTATCAGACCTATAAGTGAAATGGGATTAGGACCTATAAGAGAAGCTTTTGACGCTTCAATAGCGGCTAAAGAGCGTATCCCTTGTGATAAACCTGCCACTTCGGGGCTAGCCAGTATATATGCAACCATAATAATTGCACCTACTATCATTATTGAACCTTGTATAAAATCATTTAAAGCCGTAGCTACATATCCGCCTAATAGTATGTAAACACCTGTTAAAACAGCCATACCCAAAGTACAATATATATAAGGTATGTTAAAAGCGCTTTCAAATAGATATCCCAGCCCTTTATATACAGATGCCGTATATGGAACCAAAAATATAAAAATTACTAACGCTGAAAAAGTTTTCATATTTTTATTTTCATAACGTTTAGCAAAAAAATCAGGCATCGTCTTGGCATCCAATTGGTGTGAAATTTCCCTTGCTTTCCTGCCTAATACCGTCCATGCCAAATATGTACCGATCAATGCGTTGAAAACACCTATCCATATGGCGGACATACCGAAATCCCAACCGATTTTACCCGCATATCCGATAAATATTACCGCAGAAAAATAAGACGCTCCGTAAGAGAATGCACTAATCCAAGGGCCCACTTTTCTCCCACCCAAAAAGAAATCGTCAATATTAGTTACCTTTTTCCTGGAGATTACGCCTACTGCAATCATTATTGCAATAAAGGCAAATAGAATCACAAACTTCATCCGTAATACCGTCCTTCCGTAATTAAATAATTTAGACATGAAATGCTACCATGCTTCAAATTAAACAATATTCATGTTTATCGTCTTAATTTTACTATATGAAATATTTATTGTAAAGATGTATTTAATATTTTTATGCAGGTCTAAATATGAATACACCTTTATCTGTAACCAAGCAAATTTTTAGATCATCGGATATAAAAAGCCCGTCAATCCTACCGGGTAATGATCCTATAAAGGTAGCTCCGATATCTTGATTTTTTAATAATTCATAAAATTTTGATGTATTAATATCATATAATAACATAATAAAGCTCTCATCTTTATATACTATAAAAACCGCATACCTTCCATTAGGAGACATTACACCGTTTAAAACTTGGTAACTATCCGGCAATTTTATATTTATAATTTTATGTTCTTCATAATCCGTATCAAACTCTATAATACGTGGTATGATTTTCTCTCCTACCACATTAGTTCCTTGTGTTACCAATGATGTTTCAAAATATAGTATCCTTTTTCTATCTTTACTATAATCTTTAATGTATAGCTTTCTATACATACCGGTGACCTTTGCCAGTGTAACGGTATCTGTTCCTTTAATAAAATCAATAGTACTTTTTGAAACATCCGAATCGGTAAATTCGTATGTTTCTATAAATTTATTCTCTTTTATTTGAAGTATTGATGCCAAACCGATTTTATTTCTATCAAGCATCATATCATTTATTCCGGTTTCCGATGCATATACCGTATAACCGGCAGTATTGTTATATATTGAATAAATTACACTTTCACCGGTATAATCAAAAGACGGACTGCAAACAAGATAATCCGGTTTTTCATGGAAATCATCTCCATATGAAACTATCGTCGGACTGTATATGTTAAATTTATATCCCGGAGTTTTCACGCCGTATTTTACTTCAACCGGTCCGCTCCAAGCGTCTGCAAGTATGAAGGAGGTACCATCTTTAGACCAGCGAACCCTCTTTTGTTCTAAAGGCCATTGCTTATCAAGCTGTATTGATACTGTTTCATTTGCGGTATCGGTATCAATAAATACAAGATTTCGCAGGTTTTCAGTTTCTTTAATAGCAATTATCGTACCTGAATCCGGAGAAAATCCCATTATTAGTCTGTAAGCATTTAACGAATATTGTTTATATTCAGAATTCAACTTAGTAAAGTCAGGTTCTATAAAATTGGTAGTTTCTCCATTACACCCGATCAAAAAGATAAAACCGGTAATGATGACAGCTATAATAAATATTTTTTTCATTTATCCTCCGTATAACCATCGATACGGTTTTTATTCCATACATAACAACTTGTCAAACAGGATAACAAACCGTACCGGTTAAACTTGTTAATCTAATTTCATTAATAGATTCTCCGAGTTTCTTTTTATATAACCATATAATAACCTGTTAATCAAAATAAACATTATTAAAATATATACAAAAGCGGAAAAAATATTTAATTTTAAAAGAGCCGTTGGTAATATCCCTATAAATCCTGCAATTATGGCAAACAACATATTAATTAAAACATTCAGATTTTGTTTAACGGCTGCTTGCTCATTATCCCAATTAAGCTTAGGATTATGCATATCGATTATTATACCTGTTAATGCGGTATAGATCATAGCATTGATTGATAAAACAGCGCTTAATAGTGTTATTATTAAAGGCATCCCTAAGAAAAATAAAATACCTATAATTAAAACTATAGCAATAGAAGATATTATAATACCACTTACAACTTTATGCATCATTTGCTTTTCCATCGGTATGGGTAAATATTTCATAACATACAAACCGGTACCTTCCCGTGATATGGTGGTAGCGGTAATTGCATTAGACGAAGCCATAAAAAGCGCTATTGCAAATATAATTGACAAAGCCATGCCACCGTTTGTGTTCAAAAACTCAGAAAGCTGTCCGGTCATACTGTTTATATCTCCCTGTATAAGCATAGGTATAATTAAAAATACCGGGAAAATAAAGTTTATCAATATACAGTTCATAAAATATATGGGTGTTCTGAATAATAATCTTAATTCTTTTAACACATAAGAATTTAAGCGGCTTCTTTTATTCATTTTCTTAGTCATTGAAGCGGAACTTATACTCATTCTTTTAGCAGAAGATTCATTGATACCTATTACACCTTTAAAATACAGCATCTTGCCTAAAAACATAAATATTGCATATGATAAAACAGCAACAAATATAAATAACAATATGTTTATTAATCCTGCAGCTTGGTTGGATTTTACAAGTGCATCAACGGCAAATGTTACTCCAGGTATAGATTTACCTAACTGTAACACACTTTGATTACTGTTTTCAACAAAATCATATATCTGTTCCGTTCCGGCGAACCCCATCGACAATTTTTGGATTCCGAAATTAAAACCCAAAGCAATAACCAATGCAAATATTCCTGTAAAGTATTTGAAAACATCTCTGTTTTTTGCAAAACTTGTAAATCTCATAATTAATAAAACAGGAAAAGCAGCTATACATAATGCAATTACAGGTAGTGTCAGAAAAACCGCAATACTATATATAATAAATAAGACACCGGCTTTCGATGCAAGACCGTAACCTATTAGAACAGGTGCAAGTATTATACACATTAATAAATATTCGTATAGCAATACGGTAATAAATCTTGCACTTAAAATCTCCCATGGCTTTAACGGTAGAGTCAAAACCGTTTCTATGTCCTTGGCCAGATAGAAAATTCCCAGTATATAAAAGATACCGAATAAAAAAATAATCATTAAGCACGATATCATTGCAAGATAAAGTATTAAGGATTGCACCCCGATATTTGATAAAATTTCGGTTAATGCATACGAACCATAGCCCAATTGAATTATTATCGGTAAAAAAGCTAAACCTAATAACGGTATCAGCCAAATATTAGTATTCTTTTTCTTATTATATGAAAAAATACCACCGGTTTTTAAAAAAACACGAGTTAATCTATACACTTTATTCATTCTGTCATCTCCAAAAACATTTTTTCAAGCGAAATGTTTTCTTTCGCTGATTTTTTCATATCACTCAATGTACCTTCAAAGAGTATCTTACCTTTATTAATAACGGCAATACGGTCACACACCTTTTCAGCAACCTCCAGGACATGAGTTGAAAAGAAAACGGTATTTCCGGAATCAGCATGTTCTCTCATCATTTCTTTTAATAAAAAAGACGATTTTGGATCTAAACCAGTCATCGGTTCATCTAAAATCCATACTTTCGGTTTGTGAATCAACGCTCCCATTATTATAATTTTTTGTCGCATTCCATGAGAGTAACTTTGAATTTGATCACCTAAGGCATCTTGCATTGAAAACCTTACCGCCAATTGTTTAATGTCTTCAATCCTATTATCATTAGGTATATCATACATATCAGCCATAAAGTTCATGTATTCCAATCCTTTTAATCTTAAAAACAGATTGGGATCATCAGGAACGAAACCTATTTTCATTTTTGCAGCGATAGGATCTTTTTTTACATCTATACCTTCTACCAGGATATTACCGTTATCGGCATTTATAATGCCGGTAATCATTTTTATTAGTGTTGTTTTACCCGCTCCATTCGGACCTAAAAAACCGAAAATAGATCCGTCGGGTATTTTTAATGTTAAAGAATCTACAGCTTTAACACCTGATCCATATGTCTTTGATACATTGTTGATTTCTATCATATATTACTCCTTATTTAAATAATCAAATAATTGCTTACAAAATTCCTGCAATACCGGTATACCATGCTATAATATCTTGTCCGAAAAAAATAACAGCCAAGATTCCGACAGCTAAAAAGGGTCCGAACGGTATCATATCTTTACGGGTCTTTTTTTTGACCAAAATTAGTAGCATACCGATAAGTCCGGCAAAGAAACATGCTATAAAAAATGCGGCTAAAACATCAGACCACCCTAAAAATACTCCTATAGCAGCCATAAGTTTTATATCTCCGCCACCCATTCCGCCTCCTGTTAAAAGTGCGATAAATAACATAGGAACACTAACTGCAAAAAAACCAACCGCAGCTTTAATAATTGTAATACTAGGATTTATAATAACATTTACAACACCTAAAACCAATAGTATAAGAACCAAACGGTTTGGGATTTCTTTTGTATCCATATCAATTACCGACATGACTAATAAAACCGAACATAAACCTAATAATGGAAAAAGCACAACATCCAATCCTACACGAAAATAACAAAATAAATATAAAAATGCGTTTAGAATTTCAATTAAAGGATACCTGACACTTATTTTTCCTTTACAATATCTGCATTTTCCTTTTAAAATGATATAACTTAATACAGGAATCAAATCTTTTGGTTTTATTTTTTCGTTACACATAGTACAATGTGAAGGACTTTTTACTATTGATTCTTTAAGAGGAATTCTATATATACAAACATTCAAAAAACTGCCGATAACCAGTCCAAAAACAAAAATTAAAACCTCCATTTTACCTCAC
>CAZJOD010000170.1:0-7737 GCA_964547525.1 uncultured Clostridiaceae bacterium | reverse complement strand
TTCGCTTGTCTAGATACTATATCGGTTATTTGCGCAACTTGGGATTGTGTTAACGAAGGAGTTTTAACTACCACATCAACACTACCGTCGTCACCAAAAGCGACAAAGACATCTTCAAAACCTTTTTCCATTATAAGTGTTTCGATACGAGTTCTGCAATCGGATTGTTGCACAAGTATTACAAATTGCTCGTAAGCTCTTTCCTGAATGGTTTTCTCAGCAGATGCATTGGTAGATAACTCTTTCAGATAAGAAGTATTTTTGCTCAACTCAATGTCACGATCAAGTTTAGCTTGCGCAAAAAAGCTATTTGCTTCCACCGAAGCTCCACTTCCACCGGACGACACTTGATCAACACCGGTATCATCATCTTCATTACCCACATAAGACGCTTCACCCATATTCTTTCCGGAAACTCCGGATGTAAGATTCTTATTGTAATTGTACTGCAGAATGCCGGCGGCAATAATAACAACCACTAAGAACAATACAACCAATTGTTTTTGTCTGACGGATTTCATATATGTACCCTCCAAAAATCAATATTTTGTACTATATATATTACTCGTCCTATATAAAAATACATTAAATTTTATCAGAACGATAATTAATTACCGATAAGCGGTTAACAAGGAATTGCATTATTTGTAAGGGCATATTGCAATTTTATGTAGTTCCACACCGGTTAAAACTCTTACGGCGTTTAATATTTGTGAACGAACCGAAGGATCGTTCGCACCTTCAGCCACTACTAAAACACCTCTAACATTAGCCGCCATCGTATCTTCATATAAAGGTGTCCTTTGACCGTTGATCTGATTAAATACAACAGTAGTTTTTTTATCTTCGTTTTTTTTGGTGACCACTCTGTCGGCTCCGGTTTTTTGTTCTTCTAAATCCAGTGTTTCGTTTACATCAACCGCATATATGTTTTTTCCTGTATTCTCATAAGTAATCATAACCTTCACTTTCCCTACCCCTTGTATTTGAGATAAGATCTCCTCCATTTGGGAATCTTCACGACTTATAGTTTGGGAAGATCCGCTTGATGTATCGATCAGTTGAGCCGAAGCAGGTTCGCTTGTTTTTAACAAATTGTTTGTAAACATTACTATCAAAACACCTATTAGAATCATGAGAATTAACATTTGAATTTTACGCCCTTTATCCGAGCTTTTAAAAATATCTTTCATTACTTGTAATATACCTTTTTCCATATTCTTTACTTCCTTTCTTACTCAATTATGGTTATAATCAGATACCAATTAAAAATTCTACAATATTAATTATTTACATAACTTCTACATATACATATTCCCCTGGCACCTCAAAATACTCCGATATTTTCGACTCGATTTGTGAAACCGAAGGTCTTTGCCCGGAACCCTTTGAATAACTTATATAAACATATATTTTTTTTATGGTTCCGTTCATATCCTGATTTTCAGATTTATCTAATATAATATCAGCCTTACAAGAGCCGATACCGGTTATTCCACACACAAAATTCTCAATAAGGTCAACTGTATTTTGATAATATAAGTTTTCGATTAATTGTTTTTGAGCTTCAAGACCGTTATTAACATTTTCATATACGGCTTGTTCCATTTCAAAGGAATAACCGTAATATTTTTCCCATAGATTTGTATTCCACGAATTGTTTATCACAGTAACAATAGGAATAATAACCGATAACAAAAAAATTAGCTTTCCTATAAACATACCGGTTTTTTTAATATTGTCATTCGGCAATAACGATTCGAATATGGTCAGTGTTATAACTGATGTTATTATTACTGTTATCCACTCATATATGAATTCTTTCACTGCATCCTCCTTAACGAATTTGTGTTTTGTAAGTTTATATTTTGATATCACTGTAATAACCCACTTACTGTAGACCGCAGTATACCGGTCACTGAAAATACATTAACCTTCACCAATTGATTTTACAACTGCGGTTTAATGTATGTTCATTTATTACATATAAAATAAATTTTATGTTGCAATGGCTAAAGATGCGTTTCCCGTACCGATTATGATAGTCATAATGATTAAAAACATAAATGAAATCACACCGCTAATGCCTGCAATCATAAACAAAGAGCCCGATGCGAACTCAATAACATCGGAATACTTTTTTTCACTTATAATTTCACATACCGCAGAAGCCGCTTTATAAACAAATGCAAGTACCACGGTTCTTAAAATCGGTAATGCGGCAATACCGGCGATGCAAATCATAATAACCGTTCCGGATGCCGTCCGGACGATACCCAAACAACTCAATACTGTAGTTGTAGCTTCCGAGAGCTTACCACCGACAACAGGTACGGCACCTATTAAATTTTTCATTAATTTAACGGTCAATCCACCTCCTGTGGTCGCTATACTTTTTTGCATTGATAAGATAAATGTAAAGACCGTTAAAATCATACCCAAAGGCCAAACACATAAGCTTTTAATAAAACCACACAACTTGTCAAGCTTTATTTCGGAAGAAATACTTTTGACCATACCAATCAAGCCGTAAGAAACAGCTACCGGCATGAAATAGGTATCAACCGCCACTACACAAAATTGTGAGCAAAACATTATAATAGGGCTCATGGTGACCGCCCCTACAATATTTCCTCCGGTTGATAACAATGTTATAAGCAACGGTGTAACTGATATGACAAAACCTGATAAATCTCCTATCATAGTACTGACGGAATAAATTACTTCCATGTATGATCCCACTATTATCAATATGATTGCACCGAAGCATACATATCCCGTTATATCTTTAACCCCTTTAATTCCCGATGAATCGGCCAGAGAACCGATTATCGAGTATATTGCGGTTATGATTAATATGTAAGCGATTATAACAATATTTTTTTTCAATTCATATGTTATAAAGGATAACGCACCTTTTAACAGGTTGTTCATGTCCGGCTTAAATTGCCCTGTTAGAGCATCCTCAAATATACTTTCAAACGAAATATTACTGAAATATCTATATATTTCTTCTCCGGTATATTCATCAATCGTATTTAAGATTTCGGTTACGTTTTCTCCCTTGGCTTGTTCCGCTATTATACTTTCAATTGTTGTTCTATTATCGGTTTTGTTGCGGTCATCCGAATCATTTATGCCTTCGGCGTATACACGAGAAAAAGTCCCTGTACAAAGAATAAATATGCATATGATCAATAATTTTCTCACCATCTAAAACCCCTGTTCTTTTTTACTCATCTTAGTATACCTTTCACCATATCCAACAAAGATACGATAATCGGTATACCGTAAGACATAATTATAACTTTCCCCGCCAACTCTATTTTTGATGCAATTGTTGTTGAGCCTGCATCCTTACATACTTCGGCTCCAAATTGAGTCACATAAGCTATACCCAAAATTTTTAGAAGTATCTTTATATAATTTGAATTCATACCGTCAATCAATAAGTATTTGTTTAAAAAATCGAATATTCCGTCGAATCGGGTAATTATGGCAACCAGTATGATGACTCCGGTTATAAGGCCTGTCCCTAAAGCGAACTCCGGACTTTTCTCTTTAATAGCCAGGACAAGAACTACACCTACTACACCAATCGCTACTATTTGAAAAATATCCATATCTTCGCCCTACAAATTAAATAGATTTCTAACTTGAGTAAACAAACCCGATATTTCCTTGGTAATAACCATTAAAACGATAATCAGCCCCGCTATTGTCACCATCATAGCTTGCTCATCACGATTACTGTTTTTTAATAATGTGTTCAATACCGAAACAATAATACCTATTGAAGCTATTTTAAATATCAAATCTATTTCCATTACATATTCTCCTTCACATTAACATCAATGTAATCATTAATCCGCCCAGCACACCGAAATTAAGAGCTATTTTTTTATTTTTATCTCTTTGTGTAACAGCATGTTCCATTTGCTTATCTATAACACCGATCATATGTTGAATATGTTTTTTTTGATTTTCCAAACCGGTGTTTCCTAAAAATTTACCTATACTTATGAATGTATCTATATCCTGATCGGTTAATGACAGTTTACCTCGGTTTTTTATAATCTGTTCTTCCCAGCTTTTTTCTAGAAGATCAGGATATTCGGTTTGCATATCACTATAGATCTTCGAAATAATTTGTTTTATACCCGTTTTCATGTACTGTCGCGTAGATTGCAGTATATCTTCGGTATGCATACCGATATCAGACATTGATGTTTCAAATACGGTTAAAAATGTTTTAATATCGAAAAGCTCTTTTACTCTTTTTGAAAAAGAATTGGCTATGACTATTCCTAACAAGGTGCTACCGGATATAATCATAACGAATCCTATCGCTTTAAACGTTAGCAAAATTATCACCCCCTAAACGTTGCTTATCGTATCTTATTGATCCCGGCTCCGTCGGTTACTTCTTTTAACGTTCCGGGACCTTTTTCATTACATAACACAATATACTTTGAAAAAACTTTGTTATTCATTAAATTCACAATGCTTTTTTTGCTGTTCATATCTGATATGGTATAACCGTGAGAAGATGTAATTATCTTCACGCCCGCATTTAATACATTCATAACAGCCTTTTCATCTTCATCGTTACCTAATTCGTCTGTAATAATAACCGCAGGTGACATACATCTGATTATCATGTTCATGCCTAAAACCTTTGGACAGTCATCGTATATATCGGTTTTTTTCCCAACATTTCTTTGTGGCACTCCGTTTTTACATGAAGCTATTTCGGAACGTTCGTCCACTAAGCCTACATTTACTCCTTCAGGAATTGGCCCCGGAGAATATCCGTCTGATAATAACCTGCATATATCTCGCAAGATGGTGGTTTTACCGCACATCGGAGGAGATATGACAAGGGTGTTTGAGATATTTCCGGTGTTGTCGACAATATACTTCATAAGAGGCAGTGCACAACCTATATATTCTCTACTGATTCTTACATTTAACGAGGATATTTCGTGTATGTTGGATATCTCGTTATTCTTTATAACCGGTCTTCCGCAAATCCCTATACGTATACCCTCGCGAATAGTTATAAAACCTTTTTTAATATCTTCAAGATGCATATACACAGAATTTCGGGTCGCAAGTTCCACTATTGTTTTTAAATCCTGCTGACATACAATAAAAGGTGTTGTATCCCTTTTACCGATGTATTCGTCGAGATATCGGTATATACCTTTAACACAAACCATAATTCGTGAGCCGGCTCTTAACCTTATTTCATTAACATCTTGCCATTGTTCAGGACTTAATTCGTCGGTCAATGCCCGTATCTTTTCCGGAAAGATTTTCAATGTGGCAAAATAGTATTTATCATGTTGTGTTACCAATGTCATAAATATCACCTGTTATCCGTTTTGATACTACTATTTTATTTTTGGACAACCATAAATATAACAATAAATTTTAATCAACGTAAAAAAACCGAGGTATACACCTCGGTTCTAATATTTATATTTACGTATATTTGATTCTAATGCAAAAACTTTATTTTATTGAGTGAAATATTATTTAATTTTTTAAGATTATACTCTTTCCATATACTCGCCGGTTCTGGTATCGATTCGAATCACATCACCTTCGGAGACAAACAAAGGAACCTTTACTATAGCCCCGGTTTCTACGGTTGCAGGTTTAGTAGCTCCTGTTGCAGTATCGCCTTTAAAACCCGGTTCGGTTTCGGTAATTTGTAATTCTACGAAGAACGGAGGTTCTACACCGAAAACACTACCGTTATACATTAGAACTTGTACCGACTGGTTTTCCTTTACAAACTTCAAAGAATCACCCAGCACATTTAGTTCGATAGGGATTTGTTCGTATGAAACTTCATCCATAAAATAATATAACTCACCGTCATTATAAAGATACTGCATATCTTTACGCTCAATTAAAGCTTTAGGCATCTTATCCGCCGGATTGAACGTTCTTTCGACGGTTGATCCGGTCATAACATTTCTAATTTTGGCTCTAACAAAAGCCGATCCTTTACCGGGTTTGACATGCTGGAAATCAACGACTTGAAAAACCTGACCATCCATTTCAAATGTAACTCCGTTTCTGAAATCACCTGCATATATCATATAGTATACCTCTTTTCTAAAAAATGATCTTTATTGTAAATACAAACCGGATCAACCTTTTCTCACGGTACCAACCCGGTTAAATGTAAATTAAAACTGTATATTATTGTCGCTCATCAATATTACCATATCATACCGCATAAACGCAATATCTTATTTAACTTGAAAATAAAATTTGATTCTACCCCTTTGATTCTACCGAAATAACTCTTTTTTCATAAATAACAGATTTACATAAAGAACTTATGTATTAAAGAAACCACATAATTATTATACATTAAAACCTATCGACTTTAATTCTTTTGAACTCAAATACCGCCACTTCCCAACGGGTAGATCTCCTAACATAATATCACCAATTCTTGTTCGTTGCAAAAAAAGAGTATTGAAACCACATTCTTTAAGCATGCGTTTTACTTGTCTTTTTTTCCCTTCGTGTATTACTATTTTAACTACTGAGAATTTTTCATTGAATGACATTTCAGAAATTTTGGCAGGAGCTGTTATGGAACCGTCCATGAAGAAACCTTTATTAAATGCTTTAATAGTATCCGAATTGATACGTCCGTTGATACCGGCTATATATTCCTTGTCTATTTCATGGGACGGATGAGTCATATGATAATGAAAATCACCGTCATTAGTTAATAATAACAAACCTGTTGTATCCTTGTCCAAACGTCCCACCGGATATAGCCTTTCAGAGGTATCTTTTACCAGGTCCATCACAGTTTTTCTACCAAAATCATCTGTAACGGTAGATAAATAACCTTCCGGTTTATTTAATATTATATATACTTTTTTATTAGACAAAGAAACTGTACGGTCGTCAACTTTAACAACATTATTAACACCTATCTTCATACCCGGTTGTGTTATAGTTTCTCCGTCTACCGAGACACGACCGTCTGCAATCATTTCTTCACATTTTCTCCTTGAGGCCACATTACATGCGGCCATATATTTCTGGAGCCGCATTTCTTCTTCTTTCATTTATATCACCGTCTGAATTCAAATAGTATTTTCGGAACACCGATTAAATTTGGAAACAGGTAACAAAAACCCGTAATCATTACAGCTGATATCATACCTCCTATCAAAACATATGTAAAGGCTTTTTTAAACTCCATTCCCATAAATGCCGCAATCATACTACCAACCCATAAACCTGTAGTCGGCAGCGGTAATGCTATAAACATTATTAACCCCCATTTTTTATATTTTAAAATTTTTTCGCTGCCTTTTCTTATGTTACCAGTTATTAATTTTTTTAAACGCGTTAAACCGTTAATTTTTTGTGATTTTTCCATTATTATTTGAAATAGCAGGAGTATGAAAGGTACCGGGATCATGCTTCCCAAATAACTTGTTAATGTAACCCATAAAGGATTTAGACCGGCAAAGAAAATACCGAATAGTATACCTGCGCGTTGTTCAAGTAATGGTGAAGCACTAAATATCATAACAAGAACATATTTTATAAACATAATTCATCATGCTCCTTTTTAATTAATATATTTTAGAGCATGGCAATTTATACCGATTAGAACAGTTAAACCGGACAACTAGGACCCGTGGCCGCATCGAGCGTCCCCGGGCCGGCGTACATTTTTAAAATCAAGTT
>CAZJOD010000169.1:0-7746 GCA_964547525.1 uncultured Clostridiaceae bacterium | reverse complement strand
CGGCACATCTTTGTCAATTCTTTTTACAGAAACACCCAATGTTTGTTTGATTGATCTTACGTCAAGTTTTTCTAGAGAAAATATGGCTGCTACTTCATCATAATATTTACCACTTAAAATTGTATGGCCTTTTTTTATATCCACAGGTTCGAAAAATTTTATAAGTAAATTCATTAATAACAGACCTACCTTTCGGTGTACAATTTTGTGCAATAAAGCGATAGAAACAGTCATATTGTATTATTTAAAAATCATCTTTACAGCACAAAAAACTTTACTTATAAATATGTGTTTTAAGTGGATTATATATCTTATTGTATCGATATATGAAATAATCTTATGTATATCCCATATTTGCCCAAAAATATACCCGAGACCGCATCGAGCGTCCTCGGGATCTATTGATTCTTTTGTAGAAAAAAATAAATAGAAAGAACTGTCTTGATAATTTCTATGATATAATATTTTCCGAGGTGATTTTAATATGAGATTTGGTGTTGCAAAAGACATAATCAGTCCGGATATCCCTATAGGTATGTCCGGTTACGGATCAAGATACGGCAAATATTTTAAAGACATTCATGACGATATATATGTCAGGTGCCTTTATACCGAAAACGGTGCCGACAAGTTATTGATGGTTGTATATGATTTGGCGTTTCATGATTTTTCATTAACTGAAAACATCAGGGAATATATAAGCGGGAAATACGGTCTTTCAAAAGATCAATTGGTTTTATCATATACCCATACTCATGCTTCTGCGGCGGTTTCGGGCTTTTCCCCGGGAGAAGAAAATGAAAAATATGAAAAAATGATAGTTGACAGAACAAAAAGTTGTATTGACCGTTGTATGCTTAATATATATGAAGGTACCGCTTCTTTTTGTCAACTCGAAGGAGATTGGAATATCAACAGAAGAAAACTGGTTGATGGTAAATTAATAGGTGGCCCCTATCCTGAAGGTGTTACCGATAAAATTATGAACCTTCTAAAGTTCGTCGATGATGAAGGAAACATAAAAGCTTTATTATTCAATTACGGTTGCCATCCGGTTACACTAGGTGACACCGACAGTATTTCAGCCGAATACCCGGGTAGAGTGTGTCAGATTTTACAAGGTAAATTTTATGGCTGTACACCGTTGTTTTTCCAAGGTGCCGGTGCACACGAAAGACCCAAAATAACTTTTAACGGTAAACGATTTTTTAATTGTAGTTTCGATCTTGTTAATGAGATGGCTTATCAAATGGTATCTCGTATCGAGTCAGCGTTGGCCGCAGGTAAATTTACCAATATTGAATTCAATCCCAAAGCTAAAACATTTGATATGAATATTCCAATAAACCCGTTTAAAAAAGAAGACCTTATAAAAATGAACGATTCATCAAAAGGTTTTATGAAGAATACACTAACATATATCTTGGATCATTACGATGAACAACCCGACTACTTACCTCTACACGGAGGAGTAATAAAAATTAACGATGATATATACGCCGCTTGGTTATCAGGAGAAGTTGTGGTTGAGGTAAAAGAAATCATACACAAAGCCGTAGGTAAAGACAAAAAATTAATATTTATAGGCTATGCCGATTCTATAGCATATATACCGGATTCAACTATAATTGCCCAAGGTGGATATGAAGGTCAAAGTGCCATGTATGCGTTTGCTCGTAAAGGATCTTTCAAACCCGAAATAGATGATATTTTATACAAATCGTTTGAAGAAGCCGCTAAATGTTTATAAACGGTATGTAATCAATTGACTGTTATATCTACCGGTAACGGAATCTTTATTCGAATAATCAATTCTTACGACATTAATTGGATTCCAATTTTCAGACGGAGAAGCTTTAACGGTTTCTCCGTTTTTATTATTACTATCTTGTTCATGTAAAAAATTTTCAATGGGTCCTGTTGATGTGAATACATTTTGTAAACTGTTAAATACTCTTATTGATAATTCATCGAGCATATATGTCTTTATATCACTTTCGCTTTCTTGTTTTATTAAGGTGTATCCAATCTTATCTTTATATTGTTGAGGAATTTTTCGGAAAACAAATGAAGAAACCAAATCTAACTTCAAAATACAGTGAATAATATCCTTTTCATAACGATCTGCCTTTTCCTCTTGATTAATAAAACTTTCAAATATATCGAAACATTCAAGAGCCGAAATGGGACGTTGCAAAAAACCGTTATTTTTCATAAATTCCCCTAAAGACAAGAAAAATTCGAACGGTTTGTATAAACCTTGTTTAAAGATATATTCTAATGAAAGTGTATAATTTTGAGAATTATGATATTTTTCCACAGCGATTTCAGTATTTTTTAAACGCAGCAAATCTTTATATTCCAACCATGGGGTATTGAGAATTTCGTAAGGAGGAAAATAAGTATAACCACTCTTATTTTTGTCATATTCGTACCTTATGGCCGTACCTTTTAAAAGCTTTAAAAACCCAAGCTGTACCTTATGTCCTCCAATTTTGTATACATCGTCAAAAGAATTCCCGAAACTTTCAAAAGTTTCAAAAGGTAATCCTGCAATTAAATCCGTATGAACATGCACATTACCTTTACTAATTATTCTACCCAAGTTTTCAGCTGATTTATCATATGATATGCTTCTGCAAATAGCCTTTAACGTATCCTTATTTGTAGATTGTATTCCTGCTTCTAATTGTATACGCGCAACAGGCATGTTGTTAATAATATCTATGATATCATTGTCTAAAGTATCCGCAGCAATCTCCAAATGAAAAAGTGTTTTGGTATTTAATGCCGCTATATGAGTCAGAATTTCGCAAGCTCTTTTTTTATCCGCATTAAATGTACGATCGGTAAACTTAACAATATTTACACCACAATCGGTAAATATTTTTATTTCATCAAATACCTTTCCTAATGATTTTCGCCTGTATGATTTATCTATTGACGATATACAATAACTACATGAATAGGGACACCCCCTCGATGTTTCATAATAGAATATTTTTCTGTTATTCTTTTTAATATAATCAATATCATATGGAAAACAAAGTTCATCCGGTTCGTGTATAACTCCTACAGCTGTATTTAGAACTACAGTGGAACCTTTCCTATAGGCGACTTCATTTGGTAAATTGCCATCCGATTTTTTTAAAATACTTTTTACAAGCTCGGGAAAAGCCTTTTCACTTTCTCCGGATATTACATAATCTACTTCATGATTATTGTGTAAAAAATCTACAGTGTCATAAGATACCTCAGGTCCACCGCAAATGATTAATACCTTCGGTAAAATTTTTTTAATATCTTTTACTAATGTCTCAATATATTTAATATTCCATATATAACATGAAAAACATAGTATGTCAGGGTTATGCAAAAATATTTCCGCTATCACATCATCATAGTGTGTGTTTATTGTAAGCTCAATGATATCTGTAATAACATCTTGTATCTGCGAGACACTTTGCTTTAGAGAGTGTAACGCCAAGGCTGTATGTGTAAAACTGGAGTTAAGTGCAACAAATACAAAATTCATATACTGTAGTATCACCTCAATATAATTATCTTTTCCTTAATTTAAAAAATATGTCGTTATAATATAAAGCATTGTCGACAGGAGTATTAGCCGGTATATGGTTACCTATAGCCATGAAAAATCCCGGACAGTTCCTACCGATATCAGTACACCTTTTAACTTCAGTGTATATATCGTCTTTATTTCCATACAACAAAACTCTCGTATCTGCATTTCCGATTAATACATGAGTTTTCCCAAATTTTTCAGCCATATAATTTAAATCGGTTAAAGGCTCAAATACAAACCCGTTAACTCCGCAATCAGCGATATCACAAGCAAATTGAGTATAGTTACCATCGGATGTAAATATTATTTTTTTACCGCTTTCGACTAAAGGATTGATCAATTTTTTATACGCAGGAAATACATAGCTTCTATACCAATTAGGATGAAATATTGCTCCTTCAGCCCAAACCATATCGTCATGAACCATTACAACCGGAACTTTTGATTCGGCTAAGGCTTCAAAGTATCTGTAAACCCAATTTACATATCGATTCAAAACATCTTTAAACCTATCAGGATCCATTCCACATGCATATAGTAACATATCCCATCCGAAAACCTCTAACAATCCCGATATACATGTAACATACACCCCGGTCATTGCAACTTCCTCAGGAAAATGCTCCAATGAATTTTTGTATGATGTTTCAAACATATTTACTATTGTTTTTTTATCCCGATTCAATAATTTCTCAAACGGGTCAAATCCGTATACATCCTCAACATCATTATATAATATTCTAATTTCACTATCAAAATCAGAACCGTTACCAACATATATACCGTGACCCATTTTGGTAAAGTGGTCATTAAACTCGCTTCGTGATATGAGTGTAGACCATCTAAAATCATATTCCCATTCTTTTCTAAAAGCCTTTTGAGCTTTTAAGATATCCGCTCCCGAACTACCTTCATTTATCAATATTCCTGTGACCGCTTTAATCAGCTCCCAATGGGATTCGGCCGAATACTCGGTTCTTGGTATAATATCCGGCATTTGTAAATTTAAAGCCGCATAACCTCTTTCATATGACATATACAAATCACCCCTATAGAATTATATCATATAGGGGTGGTTAAATTATATCATTGATTCTATTACAAAAAATTTTATAGCAGTGAAATCATCATTTCATTTTTAATTAATATTGTTTCAAATATTTAATCAAATATACTTAATAATGACTCTCCGAACCGGTTCAAATAGTATTTGAAATCTTTGATATCAATATCTTCCGATGCCACCAAGGGTGTATTTAATATCAATTTGCCACCTTCCGATATTTGAAGCCTTCCTACTTGCATTCCTTTTTTCACAGGAGCTATTACGATTTCCGGATAAACAACACTATATTCTAACTTTGCAGCAGAATATTTGGATAACAGCATTGTAAAGTTTTCCCTTGCCACTATATCGATGACAGGTTCTATTCCTTTTTTAACCGATATGTTTGCGAATATCTGTCCTTTGTTTACCAGGTCATAGTATTCATACGTATTAAAAACATAGTCAAGAATCTTTATGCTTGAGGTTGTCCGTGCTCTTTTTGTCGGGCAATTCAATACAACGGTTACAATATCCAAATCACCTTTTTTTGCAGATGTTACAAGGCATCTACCCGCATTATTTGTGAATCCTGTTTTAAGTCCGTAAACACCGTCGTAATAACCTAGAAGTTCATTTGTGTTGAACATATTCCTTCCTGCAACATAAGTGTTTTTAGTTCCGACAATTTTTCTTATAGTATCGTGAGATAAAGCATACGCACCTATTTTCGCCAAGTCCCACGCGGTGGTATAATGACCGTCGGTGTCCAGTCCGTGTGGATTAACAAAGTGAGTGTCATGTAAGGCCAATTGAGATGCCTTATTATTCATTAAATCCGCAAAGGCCGGGATATCTCCCGCCGTATGTTCAGCTAATGCGATAGCGGCATCGTTACCCGAACATATTAACAGACCATGAAGTAAGTCTAAAACCGTAATCTTTTGACCTGTATATAACCCCATGGATGAACCTCCTGTATTAGCAGCTTTTTTTGATACTGTTACCATATCATTAAGATTACAGTTTTCAACAACCACTATTGCCGTCATCATTTTTGTAGTACTTGCAGGTGCAGTCCTCTTGTCAAAATTCTTTTTGTAAAGAATTTTGCCGGTGTTTATATCAATGGCTACGGCACAAAGTGCGGATATGTCGGGAGCATTTATATTTAGACCGGTATCATATATAATTCCAGCGGACTTGTCCGATTCGGCATTTATCACATTACTAAATGTCATAAGAATAATAATAAATAGTATAAGTATTTTTTTCATTTAATAACTCCATAATAAAATATAAACTTTTAAAGCATTACTCATTGTTATCGGTAAAGACTATTTGAGTTTTAAAGCCGTATACTGAATGTATTCGGTATAACAGTATCAACTTCTAAAGATTTTACCGAAATAAAAAATTAGATAATTTTTATTGTTACCAATTTTTTATATAATATAGAATATGTAATTTCCCATATTTAATGTGGATCAATTTTATGACATATTAAATTTAAAATCGATTTTGTTAAATACATAACTGTACCGGAAAAAGTTTCAACTAATAATTTTTTTGTTAGTGATTATAATAACTAACAAGGAGGTGAGATTGATGGCAAGTAATAATAACAACAACCGGCCTTCAGGTTTCGAAAACATGAAGTATGAAGTTGCTAAAGAAGTTGGAGTTAATCTTAACCAAGGTTATAACGGTGACATTTCAGCTCGTGATGCAGGTAGAATCGGTGGAACAATAGTTAAAAAAGTGTTCGCACAATACAGAAACAACCAAGGAATGTAAGTAAAAAGTTTCATTAAAGAAAAGCCCGGTATGTGTCCAACATACCGGGTTTGACATAAATTTTTAAAAAGATACTTTTTAAAAATTTATGTCAAAAAATAATTAAACCCAAGGCCGTATCAAATGACCTCGGGTCGGCGGTAAAGTATCACTTTACCGCTTTTAACTACAACGGAGAATCCATATGACTCATTTAATAAGAACAATAATTTTATATTTATTTGTAGTTGTGGTTATGAGATTGATGGGAAAAAGACAAATAGGTCAGCTACAACCTTACGAATTGGCTGTTGCGATTATGATATCGGAGCTTGCTACCGTTCCAATGCAAGAAACCGGTATGCCTGTTATTAACGGATTGGTCCCTATTCTTACAATATTATCAATGCAACTGATTTTTTCATATGTGTCTATGAAAAGTATAACAATAAGAAAGTTAATAAGCGGAAAGCCGCTTGTAATGATTGAAAAAGGCAGAATTTTAGAAGATAATATGCGTAAAGAGCTTTATACTATAAATGAATTGGCCGAACAATTGCGTATAAAAGATATTTCTAATATATCCGATGTTGAATATGCTATTCTCGAAACTAACGGTCAACTAAGTATTATTCCAAAGGTTAAAAAAAGAAGTGTGACATGTGGTGACTTAAATATACCGGGTGAATATGAAAGCTATCCTTATTATCTGGTTATTGACGGGAAAATCCTACCTGACAATTTTTCTAAAGCAAATATTGCAAAAGAAGATTTTTTAAATTACTTAAAAACTAAGAGTATAAAGTCTGAAGAAGATTTGCTTTTCGCAAGTATAGACCATAAAAATAAAATTTTCATGCAGTTGAAACAAAACAAAGGTGGAAATATTATTGAATAAAACTATTGTTTTTACAATTGAAATCATTGTTATAATTGCTTTGACAGCTATGCTCTTAATAATACCTTCTATATATTTAAAAAATTCAACTGAAAAATTAAATATAATAGTGGACAGGTTATTAGAAGAAACGTTCAATGAAGATTATGATTCGGCCGCCGAAACAATTAAAGAGTTAAAAGACATATGGGAACAAGAAAAGAAACTCAGATCTATGATTCTAGAAGAAAAATATATAATGGATGTGGACAATAGCATAATACAATGTGAAGCGGCTATAAAAACAAAAGATAAACCTATGGCTTACGAATATGCAAATATTATAAAACATAATTTGGAAGAATCATTATTTTCAGCGTCATTTAATTTAGAAAATATATTTTAAGGTTTCATTGTAATAAAATAAAGTTTTTGTAGTAGCATCATATAAAATTTTTCTCCATA
>CAZJOD010000168.1:0-8022 GCA_964547525.1 uncultured Clostridiaceae bacterium | reverse complement strand
AGTTTTGACATACTTCTATTTTGTCCCGTAATCTGTTTAAAATTACAAAATTCATAACCTACAAGAAATTTGTACAATGAATAATGTATTTTGTTAGAATTTATCATAAAAATTATTAGATTTTTACACAATAAAAATTTTTAACATTTCATCAAATATATATATTGTAGTATAATGGTATTAAAGAGGTGGTAGGTATGGCAAAGAAACAAATCCGAAAAAAAGAAAACTCAGGTCCTTTTTGGCGTATAGTGATTACAACGGTTGGCATATCTTTAATTTTCTTGGCGGTATTAAACATTACATTATATTTTTTTGGTGAAAGCACCACCGCCGACGTATCTGTACGACGGGTTGGCGGTTCTAATGATAATTACCCCCCTTCCAAAAGATATGAATGGTCGATTGATTATACATTTAAAGATGATACAGGTCAAGTTTTTTCCGGTCATACCGTAAGAAGGAGTGGAGACATCGGAATAGCTGTTGAAAAAACCATTTTTTATTTCACTTTTGCCCCTTTTTTAAATGCTCTTGAAAACGATGTAAAACCAAATATCGGTCAAATTGTTTTAATTGCAACAGGTCTTTTAGTTATTATAGCTGTTAATAAGAAAAAGAAAAATATGACAAGACGAGTTAATGGCAAGATGCTAAATGAAACCAAAGCGTCAACGGATCTTTACGATTATGATGACAGCGTAGAAAATTCATATCATAATAAAAAATGAGCCTATATAAAAAAATTTTGCTGTAAATTTGATGCTAATTCATTTTTTATTTTTATAAGAATTATAACAGTAACCGGAACAATATATTACTAATACGGAGTATTATATATGTCAAACTTATCTACATTATTTTATAACATAAACGAACCCTATGCGGCAGGTTTTTTTGAGGAACCACATATGAGCCTGTTTTTTAGATATGCCAGAGCTCAGCGCAGGTATTGGGAAAATTGTTCTCTAGGAGAATATTTCGACCAACTTTTATATCCCTCGGGATTACGAGATCGGGACAGATATACCGTTTATCCTAATTATTCTTTTACAATCGGAATAGATTTTAACAGACTTTCTCAAAAAAGCGAAAGAGCTTCCCAAATAATAAAAGAATCCATCCCAAACTTTAGCATTTCCGGTCCGCATACTGTAGGCGGAGCGGGATACACTCACTCAATACCTAATTACGGCCGTATAATAAAAGAAGGTCTCAATTCGTATATAGACAGAATAAACAAGATTGGCAAACCCGACTTGAAAGACGGTTTAATGGAGTTAATACAAGGTATTCGTGCCTATCATACCCGAATAATGGAATACTTAAAAAATGCAGGAGCGAAATCAGAACTTATATCAGCCCTAGAAAGGGTACCTTTCCAACCGGCAAGCAATCTATATGATGCTATTGTGTGTTGGAATTTGATTTTTTATCTGGACGGATGTGATAATCCGGGACGTTTGGATGCGGACTTAATATCTTATTATAATGGTGAAGACATAACTCCTATTTTGCGTGAATTTTTTAGTAATGTTGATTGCAATAACGGATGGACAGGTGCGTTAGGTCCTTACTACAATTCTCTTACCATTCAATGCTTAAAAGCTATAACAGGTATGCGACGACCAAGTTTGGAGTTAAGGGTTACAGATAATATGCCTGACGAGATATGGGATGCCGCTACCGAAGCAATAGTTTCCGGGTGCGGTCAGCCGTCATTTTATAATGAAGTAAAATATCAGAAAGCATTATCGGAAAAATTTCCGTTTATACAAAAAGAAGATTTATTGAAGTTTTGCGGTGGCGGCTGTACCGAAACCATGCTGGCCGGAGTATCAAACGTAGGCTCTTTAGATGCCGGTATTAATTTGGCTTTAATATTTTATGAATACATGCAAAGCTACCTGCATTGTGCAGCTGATTTCACAGACTTTTATGAAGGTTTTGTGAATCAGGTTTACTCGGTTATTTTAACGGTATTGAATGATGTTAACGAGTATAGAAAAAAAAGAGCGGATTTTAAACCTCAACCTGTAAGAACTTTGTTTATAGATGACTGCATTGATAAAGAAACCGATTTTAATGCAGGTGGAGCACGCTACTACTGGAGTGTTATTAATGTAGCCGGTCTTATAAATGTTATTGATTCTTTACTTTTTATCAAAACTTTAGTTTTTGATAAAAAGACATTTACACCGGCGGAATTAATGCTGAAGCTCTCAACCGATTATGAGTCATTATCATATGAATTGAAACAATGTCCTTGCTATGGCGTTGACGATAGTACAGCGGATGAATTGGCGACTGATTTATCCGCAAAAATATTTAAAGCATTTGACCAGGAAAAGCCATATTTGGGTGAGGCATTTTTACCCTCTTCAATTCAATTCGTTACATATGCCGATGCCGGCAAAAATGTCGGTGCAACACCCGACGGACGAAAAAAAGGAGAACCTTTATGTGACTCTATCGGACCGGTCCATAATAAAGACACAAAGGGCCCTACCGCTCTATTGAATAGCGCTTCTAAACTGGCTCAGTCATTAGCTTTAGGCACACCTGTCTTAAACTTGAGATTAAATAAAGCACATATAAAACCGGCACTAAAGCCGTTGGTAACGGGGTATTTTAAACTAGGAGGAATGCAAATTCAAGTTAACTGCATATCGAAAGATGAAATGATAGCTGCATTGGAACACCCCGAAAAACACGAGAATCTCATGGTACGAGTAGGTGGATATACTGAATATTTTAATCGTTTATCACCTGAACTAAAAAAAACTGTTATTGAACGGACAGAACACATATTGTAATATTTACCGTAATGTTAAAAAGTAATGCTTAATAGCTCCTTTGAAATCCTTTATACCTGGTGCCTTGAAAAGTAAGCTTTCCTGTATCACCCTCCACAAGTAACCCATATTCTGTCGACGGGACTGTCAGCTCCATTCTGTCACCGCTTTCAACTTCAAAAGTGGCATAGTATGTAGTATGCGTACTGTGATGCCCATGATGCATATTTCCGGCATGATGATGGTGATAACTACTCACAGCTGCACGTTTTGTAACAATTTTCGCCGTTACCGTAAGTACCGGAGAGTTATTATTTTTGTTCCAAGTTATTCCCCCTTGAACTATTTTTACGATAATTATACCAAAAACAAGTATAAATCCCGCTACTACAAGAATAGGCATAAAAGAAAACATAAAATCAAATCCTCCGAATGGTGTAAACATTTATTATCCAGCCTCCATAAAGTTTAAATTAATATTAATTATATAAAAAATACTCACAGATATTCATATAATAATTTTGATAGCATACCTCGTATTTATAATTATTATATCATCTTTGATCGTACATGTTAACTTATTTTAAATATCATGAACTGTCTTATATCATAAAAAAAGTTTAGGTTATATATTAATGTATAATTTGTATTCACTAAAAGATTCCACCTCGCTACGATATGGAACTGAGGTGGCGGCACCTTCTTTAGAAACGGCTATAGCGGCAGCCGCACTTGCAAAAGCAAGCGCTTTTTGCGGTTGCATTCCTTCTATTATACCGGATAAATAATAACCGCAAAAAGTATCTCCCGCTCCTGTTGTATCCACACATACTGTTTTAAATATACCAAACTTTATATTTTTACTTTTATATCTGTAAACAGACCCCTTTTCGCCTAATGTTAATATAATTTCTGAATTCGGATACTTTATTTCCAAACGATCCAACATTTCTTCAGTTTGAGTAACCCCGCTTAACATAGCAGCTTCCGTTTCATTTAAAATAAATATATCAACCATATGCAAGGGATACTCCAGGATGGCTTCTGTAACAGGAGAAGGATTAAACACTAATTTTAAGCTTTTTCTTTTAGTGGATTCCATAATGTACGGTACATTGTTGATTTCATTTTGAATCAATACTATATCTCCTTTTTCAGTCGTTGCTAAAGACTGTTCGATATGTTCTTTACTAATCCTATGATTAGCCCCGGGATATACTATTATACAATTCTGTCCCCATTGATTTACTTGTATAACAGCATGACCGGAAGGACCGTCGACCGTTTGTATATACTCCGTTATAACGCCCTCTTTTGATAAATACTGTTTTAAGAATTCACCGTCTTTTCCTATTGCACCTGTGTGAACCGCTTTGCAACCCGCCCTGGCAATAGCTATACTTTGATTTAACCCCTTGCCTCCGGGATAGACATTCAAATCCGGTGATGAAATGGTTTGACCGCTTTGAACAAATTCCTTTACTTGATAAGTTTTATCCATATTTAAAGAACCGAAATTTATTATTTTCATATTACTAATACCTGTTTTTATTATATTATATCATTATGTAGAACAGATAAAACACAAAAAGTTATATATTGACCGTTTCAAGTTTTGTTTATTATAAAACTCTTATGTTTTTTTGCAGCGGACTTTGATTTCAGTATGTTATATATCACTATTGTTATAATTACGATTATACCACCGGGTAAAGCTGCTTTACTTATTTTTTCACCATAAAATATAACGGTTAATAAAGGATTCATAACAGGTTCCACTCCGGATACCAAAGATGCGGTTACAGGATGTGTGCTTTTCAATCCTTCTGAGAAAAAGATGTATGCCAATCCCAATTGAAAAACACCGAGGATCAATATAATTACCAGTGTTTGCGTTTGAAAGTCTGTTTCTTGTGCAATAAACGGTATTCCCACTACGGCACATATCGCCTGTCCTATTATAATGGATGATATAGGATCAGCATTAGGAAAAGTATTAAGCATAAAAACCACCGCAAATGTCGCACCTGATAAAATTGCCAGCAAATTACCTATCATACCCCCGGTTTGTAATCCGTCTATAAAAAAGCATATGATTCCTCCAAAAACTATTACACATGTAATTACATCTAATCTTTTAGGTTTATTTTTATAGAACAGCCACATAAAAAGAATAATAAATATAGGAGCGGTAAATTGTAAAACAATAGTATTTGCTGCAGTAGTCAATTTATTTGCAAACACATATAGTGTTGTTGTAGCACTCATACATAAAGATCCTAAAAGCACATATCGATTAAATCTCAGTTTGTGTCTCCTGATATACATATATGTTCCGATTAATGTAACAGAAATGATACTTCTACCACTATTTATAGATAAAGGTGTCCACGGAAGCAGTTTAATACATAAACCGCCCAAACTGAACAAAATGGCGGAAATAAAAATATAAAAGGTGCCGATATGTTTTTTGGACATATGTAATTCTCCCTAAAAACCAAGTCAATCCATTTTATTGTTAAAGATTTTTTACAAAAACTATTTTGTCGTCTCCGGTATCATAAAAATCCTTAAAAACAGCTTCTATCTTATACCCGCATTTTTCGTAAAACCGCCTTGTTCCATAATAAGAATCTTTAGAAGAAGTTTCAACGTATATTTTTATACCTCCCTTGTTTTTTATGATTTCTTCGGTTTGATATAAAAGTTTTTTACCTAAATTCATCCCACGGAATTTTTGACAAATAACAATCCAATAAAGATCATATCTGTTTTTTGTACACGGTATTTCACCATAGGTAGAATAGCCTATTAATTCAGACTTGTATTCACACACAATAAAATGGTATCCGCTTTTGTCCGGCCCCTTTATTATATGTTCAACTGCAAGCTCTTGTGCAATATCAATCTCATATGAATGAAAAACGCCTACCGATTCTGTGATCTCCCTAATTCTTTTATCCTCTCCGCTGTTCAAACCAAACCTGAAAACCAAATCATTAAAATCCATATGAAAGTACCTACTTCTTATAAAATTATCCCTCATTAACCGCGGCTATTAACATTTTTATCACTTCCTGAAAATCCATCCCCACTTGTAAAGCAGAATTTAAAAATCCGCTTCCATTAGGAGTAATACACGGATTAGCATTAATTTCAAGAACATATGGGTTTTTATCCCTATCTACTCTAAAATCAATTCTTGCATAACCTTTAAGGCCAAATTCCAACCAACACTTAAGAGATATTTCTTTTAAATTATCAAGCAATGTTTTATCTTCAGACCCAAAATCGGTTGATGTCACAGTATTTTTATACTCATAACTGTTCTCATTCCACTTGGCACTGTAGTCGACTATTTCATCCAAACCATTTTCTTTATAACCTATAAATTTTATTTCGCTCGGGGGAAGAACCATCGGTTGGTTATTTACCTGTATAATAGATACATTCATCTCCCTGCCTTCAATATACTTTTCTGCAAAATAGTCGGTTTTTGTTTCAGTTTTTATTGACTTAATAATTTGTTTTATTTCTTCAGTATTTTTACAATTAACAATAGATTTTCGACTTAATCCCACCGAACCGTCTTCATAAACAGGTTTTAAAATGTATTTTGTATGTAAATCCGTATTTTCATCATATTCTGTAATCCATTTCGGAGTCGGGATATCTGAGGATATCAAAATCTTTTTTGTCATGACTTTATTTGTTGTTATCATTATTGCTTCGGCAGGGCAACCGGTGTATTTTATATTTAAAAGCTCAAATATTGCAGCTGATATATAACTTAATCTTCCTGTACCCCGGACGGATTCTACCAGGTTAAAAACCAAAAGCGGCTTTTTTTTATTTAATACTTCATAAATCCTCATAGGATTACCGTCAAACCCTACTGCAGATACAGAAAAACCAATTGTCTTTAATGCGTCAAAAACAGCTTCTACTTGCTTTAACACATCTTTTTCATCATCACAAGAGTTTTCATATATTTCATTGTATACAATAATGATTTCACCTGACTCCGCCATATCCACTTATCTCCCTTGATTCTAATCACCGAATGTCAACAGCATTATACCGGATTTATCTTATGTATTCCATATGGCATCTAATTAAATTTCAATTAGCCGGATAATCAAGAAATTCACTAAAATATAAAAAACTAAATCTCTAAGATACAGTTAGTACAGTTACAATATTTAATTCATTCTTAAATTTTTGATTATTTTATACATGAATTTTTATTTTATTGAATATTTCATTTTATCCTACCACAAACCTTATTATAAAATATGAGAATGTTATTTTTTTAACATATGATTTTGATCAATACTTATTTTACATTATATTTACAATACAATTTTATATTACCATACTTTATATAACACAATCAATTTGAAATTTTCATTGTATAAAATTTCATAACTGAGATAATTTGCCTTGAATAAAAATATAAATCACTTCAGTTTTTTCTTAGACTTCATAATTGAATACAACGTTGAGAATATGACATACGAACCTATACAAGCCCAATTTATATCTTATGTTGATCCAAGTTTTAAATTTGAAAGAAAATGGTGGTCCGAATTTCATTTTTTGAGAAATCTATTATTGATTTTCATCTTTATTTATGATACGATAGAATAGATATAGATTTATAGGATAGCATAATAATAGATTTTTGATTACATATCGAAAATTTATAACTATATATACATGAATCCATGAAGGGAGAAAAATAATGAGTTTAAACAAAGAATTGCAAGCTTGGGTAAAAGAATGTGCAGATATGTGCCAACCCGATCAAATCCATTGGTGCGACGGTTCACAAGAAGAAAATGATCGTTTACTAAAATTAATGGTAGATTCCGGAGCTGCTATAAAGCTGAATCCTGCAAAACGTCCCGGGTGTTACTTATTCCGTAGCCATCCGTCTGATGTGGCACGTGTTGAAGACAGAACTTACATTGCATCGGTAAAGAAAGAAGATGCAGGTCCTACAAATAATTGGATCGATCCTGTGGAGCTTAAGAAAACAATGACCGGATTGTATACTGGTTGTATGAGGGGACGTACAATGTATGTTATTCCGTTTTCTATGGGACCTATAGGTTCACCCATATCTAAAATCGGTATTGAGTTGACAGACAGCCCCTACGTTGTTGTAAACATGCGTATAATGACCCGCATGGGCCAAAAAGTACTTGATGTTTTAGGTGAAAAC
>CAZJOD010000167.1:0-8077 GCA_964547525.1 uncultured Clostridiaceae bacterium | reverse complement strand
ATCCTGTTGATAAAGTAAAAGATATATTGACCCGACATAATATAAATATTGCTACCGTTTGTTCTTTAAAAGGTGCTTTTTATGATGATCATCAAGGTAATCAAGAAACTTACAACGTTTGTAAATGCAATAATAGCTTTTACCCGGTGGGAACAATAGACCTGACAAAATTTATTGACGTCGAACAAGAAGTTTTTATTCGTAAAGAACAATCCTTTACCGCTTTTAGATTATTTAACGAATATTATGATTTTAACCTACACAGCTTTTCTTTTTTAACTTTCATGCGTATATTAGAAAAATATAATATGCCTTTGATAATAAGCGGTAGCAATTTATCTTTAAAATCATATGTAACCGATATAGCAAAAAATACATGTGATTTTAATGTACCGATAATTGTACTTGATGCAACCGGTTACCATTTGGCTGAGATTATTCAAGCTGCTTTATTTTCACCTAATTTACATTTCAGTACCCGTTTGTTTACTATTATGCATTCGATAGAAACTTTTTGTGAAAAAGTCGGTAGTAAAAAACTTGTTATAGGATCGGGGATTCCTTTATATTACGGTCATCAGTCACTCTTTAAAATAGAAATGTCACATATTCCTATAGGAGACAAAGAAAACATATACTGTGACAACCTAAGAAGAATACTAAATCTTCCGTAACAAACGAAGGAGAAACATAAAAATGAAAATAATTGATATACACGCACATACAGGTCAATGGGCAATGCACACAAAAATTACCGATGAGCATATAACCGATATAATGGATGAGTTTAATATTGAAAAAGCGGTTTTCTCTTCGGGGAAGGCCCTTATGTATGATATGGAAACGGGTAACCGAGAAAATTATGACTTTGTTATGAAAGATCCACGGTGTTACGGTTATATAGTTATAAATCAGAATAAAATAGAAGATTCAAAAAACGAATTAAAAAAATACTTAGGAAAGAAAAGGATTGTGGGTATAAAAATGCATCCTGAGCAGTTTCATCATCCGGTCAACTCAAGAGAAAGTGAAATTTTATTAAGCGTCATTAATTCTTACGGGATGCCTGTATTAATACATACGGCACACTTTGAAGAAAGTAGACCGAATAATGTGCTTGATATTGCTCTAAAATATCCAAATAACAAATATATCCTGGCACATATGGGCAACGCATGGTGGAAAGAAGCTGTTGATACGGCACAAAAAACGAAGAATATTTACGTGGATATAGTATCATCTTGGCGCGGTTATGATCAAATTAAGTATGCATGCGATCGATTAGGTATACATAAGGTTTTGTTCGGTTCGGATTTTACATTATTAGATCCTGCTATTGCCATAGGGACGGTTAAAAGTTCGGAACTAAGCGATAATGATAAGTCATTAATATTCCGCGAGAATGCGCTATCACTTTTTAACTTTGATTAAGCTATTCTTAAATTATTTGTATACTACAATCACTTAATAAAAAATTTAACAAAAAGGAATTTATAATTATGCTTGATAAACAAAATTGCAAAGGTATATGGTCGGGAATTACAATTCCGTGGAAGGAAGATTATAACTTTAACGATAAACGCTTTGCATATGATTGTGAAAAAATATGTGAAGCAGGTGTACCCGGCATATACACTACAGGTAGTTCCGGGGAATCATACGCTTTAGATTTTGATGAATTTAAATACATGGTAGATGTTTTCTCTGATACAATGAAAAATAAATCCGCACTGGCGGTTGTCGGTTGTCATGATGTAAATACAAGAGATGCTATGAAAAAAATGGACTATGTTGCAAAAAAGGGTGTTATTGACGGTGTACAGTTCGCTTTTCCTTTTTGGTTAAAAATGAATGAAAACGAATGTTACAACTATATAAACGAAATTTGCACATCCTTCCCAACCTTGGGATTTTGGCATTATAATACCGAAAGATCCAAAGTAAAATTTATAGGAAAACAATACATTGATCTGATTAATAAACATAAAAATTTGGTTGCTACCAAATGGACCGATACAGACATATTTGCTTACTGTGAGTTGTCAATCGAGGCGTCACAATTAAATCATTTTGTAGGAGAAGAATTTCTTTTATACGGTATGATGAACGGAGCGGTAGGAAGTTGTAGTTCACTTGTAAATGGCAATCCGAAACTTATATTGGAATTTTATCGCCTGTGTTTGGATAAACAGTGGGTTTTGGCTAATGAGATACAAAAAAAGATAAACAGATGGTTTATTAAAGTGGTTATTCCTTTAATTCAAAAAGGATACCTTGATCCGGTAATCGATAAAGCTATAGCTTATATAGGCGGTTACAACCCTCCTGATAATATAATAACAAGAAAACCTTATAAATGTCTGAGCAAAGAAGAATTAATGGATTTTCAATCAATGACACAAGGTATCTTCCCGGAATTTATATACAAAGGTTAGTCAGACTATTATATATGAAATATAGGAGTAATAACCATGAGATTTATAATACAAGACGAAGGTTACATTCATGATTTCAACAATACTTTAAACAACTACTACAAAGTATTGGTCGGATCTCGTTGTTCAATAAAGCAAAACGGAGACATCATATGCACATATATGATGCAATCGAAAAAAGGTATTAATGATTTTAAACCGGTTTTATCAGAGTCTAGTGACGGGGGTAAAACTTGGGTGTATAAAGGAGACATATGGTCTGATCCGGAACACAAAAAATCGATTTTTTGTTCAATAAGTTTACAAAGAAAAGATTATTTTATTTTATACGGTACAATCACTCCGATTGATTATATAGGTGAACCTTTTTGGAATGTAGAAACAAACGGTTTAAAGCAAAATCAGCTTTTTTATGCGAAGCTTATAATCAATGAACAAGGATTTATCTGTGAAGATCCGCAAACTGTACCGGTTCCCATAATATGCTCAATGGAAGCACCGGGAGCTATGTGTATTACAAATAAAAACAGATGGATCGCTCCGTTTGCTCCGTATAATACGTTTGATCCTAACGTTTATGTGGAACGAAATAGAATTGTTAATGTTATTAGCGATGACGAAGGTAAAACATGGCGGTATAATGACATGATAAGGTTTCCCGATAAGGATATGGCCGGCGCGGAAGCTTGGGTGATTCAACTGACAAGCGGAGTCTTGTTGGGTGTATGTTGGAATTATAGTTTACAAGACGGTACCGACTACCCTAATCAATACACATTATCTTTTGATGAGGGAGAATCATGGATAAAACCTAAAAATACAGGCATAACGGGGCAAGCATGTGCAGTGACTCCTCTACCTAACGGGAAAGCGTTATTTGTGTATAATCAAAGAAAAAAAGATCCCGTTGGGATAGGTCTTGCATATATCAACCCGAACCAAACGAGTTTTGGCATAGAACATAATGAAGTTATCTGGCAAGCTGAAAAACCGACGGGTGATAACTTTCATACCGACTACAGCGAGTGGACTGATTTTTCATTTGGCGAACCGTCAATTACAGCTCTAAGCGAAAGATCCTTTTTAGTTTCTTTTTGGTCGACTCAACCGGGTAAAACAGGAATACGGTATATAAAACTTCTGCTTGACGATTAATTATTATACGGTAAAATCACCGAATGACGCGAAAGTTTAAAATTTTGGAAGCAAGCCGGGTTTAAAGAAATATACTCATGTCCATGTGAACAGGGATGGAGAGGATTTATAAACAGTCAAACTGTCCCCGGTCAATTAAAACCTGAAGTTGATATTGATGAGGTTAAAGCTTTTTTGGTAGATGCCGTAGAAGAAGTTAACAATGGTATTTTAACAACATGGGAGAATAGATAGACTAATAAATAATGTAGGTTCGGACAGTGGTTTTAATTTTGTACCTTTACCTGCTTGGACGAAATATATAAGTTACTGTCTTACCGAAGATCCTGAAATGCTAAGGGGATATCTTCACAGCAAACTTATATAACGTATATAATTAATATTTTAATAGTAATTTTAAAACGAGACGGATTTTATGTGTCGTATCTTATATAATTATATAAATATGCGCTTATGAATTAATCAAAATCTGTTTAGTTCCATTTCTTTTTTGAAATCCTTTAACATGGAAATGTAATCATACTCAGGTCTATACCCCAGCTGGTCAACGGCAGTAGTAATATCCATTATATATTGCGGAGCGTTCGGCTTTTCAGGACACTCAATCAATTTTGATTGACACCCCACAGGATTAAAAACTTGTATCATTCCTTTAATTTGATCCAGAAGCGATGTTCCTATACCGGTGCCAACGTTATAAAAGCCGGTTTCTCTTTCAACAAAAAGAGCTTTATAAAGCATTTGACAAAAATCTTTAACATATATCATATCCTTTAAACGAGAAGAATCTCCCCAGACTTCTATATCCTCACCTTTGCATGCTTTATCAATTAATATTCTATAAGCCATTTTCTTAATAATTCCATCAACATAATAGGTGTCTGCAGGGACCCAGAGATAAATTGTAGGCAATCGGAAAATAAAGTTTTTAAGACCATACATTTGATGATAATTTTCTATTAAATCCACGGCAAAGTTCTTTGTAAGTACATATACCGTATGATCACTTGTAAAACTAAATCTTCTTTCCATATTGGGAGTCAAGCTTATATTGTTTTCAGCATGTTCCTTTATGTCACCAAAACTTTGAGCATATAAAATTCTGTCAACACCGTTATCACGGCAGAAATTTAAAATGTTTAAAGTACCCGTTATATTAACATCAATATACCTTTGAGGTTCATATCCTTTCATTTTAGCCGGCATAGCACCTGCCAAATGCACAACGGCATATACATTTTTCGGTAAAACCGAGAATTGCGTTTTATCCGAAATATCAACCTTGAAATACTCTACTCCGATAGATTGAAAAAATAACGTGTCTCTTGTTCCAACCGCACATATTTTATAATCGTCGCACTTGTTATTTCTAACAAAATAATCTATAAAATATTTGCCGGTATCTCCGGTCGCTCCAAAAACTAAAATTTTTTTTTGCATAACCGTCTCCTTATTCCAATATAATCTGCATCCATTGATCCTGGCATGACATAATATTTTCTAATTGTTTTTGTGTATCAAATTTCAATAAAAGAGTACCTATAGCCTCGTTAGCACCATTAAATCCAAAAACACAATCTTGAGGTTCTACCCATAAATCAATTTCCACCACATATTCTTTTTGTATATATTCATCTATCCAAAGCTCTTTAAATTTACCTTCTTTTATTCCGTGTAAAATTATTTCAACCCAAAAACCATTATAAACAGCAGGTTTTATGTCTGTAACCGTATCCCCTACCGAAGCTCTAACCGCATTTGTTATAAGGTCCACACCTGTTGCATAACGTAGAATTTCAGCAAGACGGTTTCCCCCTCCGCGAGGAGCAACTTCCATAATATACGCTTTTCCGTCTGATCCTACACACGTTTCTATATTGAAAATTGATGTTTGCATGCCAAGTAAATTTAATAGTCTGCTCAATTCATTTTCCAGCTTATCCTGATATTCCTTCGCCATGACGGACGGCCAACTATATGCTGCAGGAGTAAAAGGATTCTTTGCTTTTTCATCAAACATTTGATTTGAAAAAGATACAAACTTAAGTTTACCTTCTATTGTAAAACAATCCGTATCGGATGAAAAGCCTTCTTTTATTATAAAATCCTCAATAATAAACCTTTTTGATCTTGAAAAATAAAGTGCATATTGTATGCTTTCTTTCAAATGTTTATAGTTGTTAACACGAGTTATACCTTTGCTCCCGGCGCAATCCACCGGCTTTACTATAACGGGTCTGTTATACCAATCCAAATCTTTTAAAGCGTCTTCAGCTGAAGCATACCCTTTAGCATGTGGTACAGCAAATCCGTTTTCAGTTAAGAATTTACGAAAAAGATCTTTATTTTGCAATATACAAACGGAATCATACGGACCGCACGATGGCAAACCCAACTCTTGTGCAACATATGCCGCAGTAATCACACCAGGATCTGTCGCAAACGACATTATGCCCGAAACTTTTAAATCTCGAGCTAATTTTAATATCGCTTTTTTATCAACTATACTTATATTATAATATTCATCGGAATATTTATGTGCTACATTATCGGGTATATAATCACAAGTAACTGCATAATACCCGAGCTTATGAATCGACTCAATTACAGGTATTAAATAGCGTGAACCTCCAAGCAACAATATCTTTTTCATACAAACTCCAACTTTTATTTATCTTATGTTCCTAACGCTTTTCATTATAATATCATATATTTTGTAAGAAAGTAAGAGTCTTTTATTTAGAGGAAACCCATAATATTTTGGTTAAAAATATTGTTTTTGACTATAACCTAGTATTCCCGCTAACAAAGATACCGGAAATATTCTTATTTCACGATTTAGTTTTGTCACATTGTGGTTATAAATCAATCGACATGTACAAACCATGTTATCATATATATCAACCAAATTCATTGTGTCGATGTATTTTTGATTGGAGTTTAATTCGGGATGCCTTTTTACTACAATAAAAATTCCGCTTAATGCCTTAGATATAATTTTTTGTTGACTATGTACATCATCCGGTGTTGATATTGCAGTAATAACCTTTCGATTTGATTTGACAGTTTCAATTAACGACTCAATCTCATCCTCAGCATAGCTTTTTATGAGATATAAAAGGACGATCAATTCATCAAATCTACTTGATAGATGAACTCCGATCTGATTCATGGCGTTTTTTATATTTTCATCAATTAACGCCAGTCTGTGTTGGGCTGAATTTACCCACAGAGCAATTATTATCATTATTGCTATTAAGGTTAGCCACATTTATTTCTCCTATTATAACAGGGCAGTCGGACTTTTTAACTATCCTTCTGCCCCGGATTGTTTATGAGTTATATTTTTTTACAATGCTTCTTAAGATTTTAAAGTAATGCTGTTGATGATTTTACCATCAATCTCAGTTGTAAAGAATTCATCATCCGCACTGTGCATTAATGTGATTATATACAGCTCGTTTTTGTCCATGTTATAAAGCCTTACCACTTGAAGCAGACGGTCTACACCACTGGAGTTTATACCGTAAAAGGCCATGTAAACCGCAGTATTACCGTTCATATCAACATTACCTTCAAAAGCACCCAATTCTAAATCGGTATATGTAGAACCATATAACGCTTCAAGAATTCCTTCCGCTACACTCTCATCCCATTCGGAAGGCAACAAATCAATTTCCATCGCCGGTGAAACTGTAATTGAAGCATTAGGTCCTCCCGATACATAAAATTCTTGTTCCAGTTTAACTGCGTTAAAAACATTCGGAACACTCATGGTAATATCACCAAATGTCATTGTTACAAATTTAACTTCTTTTCCGCTATTTCCTCCGCAAGCCACCAAGGTGGATGCTATTGTCATTGCCAGTATTAGTACAATTATTTTCTTCATTTTGATACCTCCGTAATCATTAAAGGTTTGTTTTCAAACCTTACGGTTAAATGTATCAGAAACCGGTCTGAGTAAAGCACCTCATGCATGAAACATTATTTTTTTAATATGAATCAAAAATCAATAACCGATTTCACTTAAAAAAATCCGATATTTATGTTAAACTGATGCATATAATATTTTTCGATAGGTAATTTTATGATATATATAGCAGTATGTGATGATAATATAGACGAGCTTACCAATATGGCTCACCTTATTAATGAATATAGAACAACCAAGAATCTACTTTGTGAATACGCCGTTTTCCATAATGGATTTGAACTGATATCCACTTTAGAAAAGGGAAAGAGCTTCGATGTATACTTCCTGGACATCATTATGCCTGCTTTTACAGGAATAGAGGTGGCAAAAGAAATACGAAATTTTGATAAAAACGCTCCTATTATTTTCTTTACATCATCATCCGGATATGCTTTGGAAAGTTATTCTGTAAATGCAATAAACTATGTGCTTAAGCCGATATCGAAGGAAAAGTTTTTCTTTACTTTCGATCAAGTATTAGAGCAGATGAAAATTGAACAAGATGATGCTA
>CAZJOD010000166.1:3877-8079 GCA_964547525.1 uncultured Clostridiaceae bacterium | reverse complement strand
TGGATAAGCTTGTGGGAACCGTGGTGGAACTATGTACACAAAGATTACCGAATACATACGGGTATAATTCGATGGAAGACATACAAATCCTCACACCTTTAAGAAAAGGTCCCGCCGGTGTTGAAGAATTGAATATAAGGCTGCAATCGGTTTTAAATCCTGCGGACATAAACAGGAAAGAGTTTGAATACAGAGGTTTTGTTTATCGAGAATGCGATAAAATCATGCAAGTTAAAAACAATTATCAATTAACCTGGGTGTTAAAGAATGATGATCAGACATATGGCGAGGGGATTTTTAACGGTGATATGGGAATAATAGAGCAGATCGACGACGAAGCGAGAGTAGCTAAAATTTTGTTTGAAGACAAAGTAGTATATTATGAGTTTGTCCATTTTGACGAACTTGAACCTGCTTATGCCGTGACCGTTCATAAAAGTCAAGGAAGTGAATTCCCCGCTGTTATACTTCCCGTTTATCCGGGACCGCCTATGCTTATGACACGTAACCTTTTATACACAGCAGTAACAAGGGCAAAGAACATTGTTGTTATAGTAGGTAATCAAACTGTACTTAAGGGTATGATTGATAATGTCAGGGAATTAAAAAGATATTGCGGTTTAAAAGATAAAATAATTGCATTTAACAATGTGGAATCTTTTATATGAATTTAATAAATTTAATATACCCTAAAAGATGCTTATTTTGCGATGAGTTGCTAAATATAGACCATCAAGGGACAATTTGTGACAAATGTATTCATAAACCTATATATATATATGGTAAGCTACATGGAAAAGCTATAAATATGGTGGAAGAAGTTTATTGTCTTTATCTATATGAGAAGCCTGTAAGCGATGCGATATTATCGTTAAAATTCGGTAACAGACCGGATAAAGGTGTGGGTTTCGGCATCCTACTAGCCGAATGCATACGTATTAACTTACCCAACCTTGAAAATGTCGTCCCGGTTGCGGTACCATTAGGGCAAAAAAGAAAAAGAGAAAGACGGTATAACCAAAGTGATATTATAGCGGCTCGGGTAGCCCGGTCCCTTAATATACCGTATACAAGAAAAATTGTTGCAAGGATCAAAGAAACAGACGCTCAAAGCACTTTAGGGAAAAATGATCGTATTATAAATGTTTCCGGGTGTTTTAAAGTTGATAAACCGGGATGCGTTTTGGGAAAAACGGTAATTATTATAGACGATGTCATAACAACCGGGAGTACATTAAACGAGCTTGCCGGGGTTTTACTAAATGCCGGAGCTAAAAAGATCATAGGAGCGGTTGTGGCTACATCCGAAACGGGTTGACATTACCATTTGCTATTAATATAATAATTCTACCGATTGACTTTATTTTATTATAAAATCATATAAAACTTATAAACATGTATATTTTACATAATAAATTAAAACGGAATTATAATACAATAATATGATTAATGATGAGAGGGTATTTTATGGAGATGAAGATTGAAAAGATTAATTATTTTCCGGATCCTGAAAAACTAGCCGAAAAATATTCTATAGAAAAAGATGATTATTTATATGAAAAAATCGTTCTTGCGTGCGAGGAAATTTCAAGGATAGGAAAACCGGTGGTGTGTTTTAAGAAGTCTACGGTTGACAGTGCAGGTGAGGATTATGTTATTGTGGATGGGATTAAATTTTCCGGTAAATTTATAGCCGAGATGTTATGCGGCTGTAAAGAGGTATATCCTTTTATAGCAAGCTGTGGACCTGAATTGGACTGCTGGGGAAGAAACACAGACGATATTATGTTAAATTATTGTCTGGACGATTTAAGACAAGCTTCAATAAAACCTGTTCTGGATGTGTTAAGAAAAAGACTTGAAGAAGATTTTGGTGCTTGTAAGCTTTCTGTCGTAAATCCGGGTTCCATTCCAAATTGGCCAATCAGCGAACAAAAAAAGCTTTTTGAACTTATGGGTCCTGTATATGAGAGAATAGGTGTCAGACTGGATGATACCATGCTTATGTACCCGTTAAAATCGGTGTCAGGTATATATTTCGAACATAAAGACGGTTATTGTAATTGTAGAATATGCAAAAGAAACAATTGTCCTTCAAGAAGAGAAAAATTCAACGAAGAAGAAATGATTAAAATGCTTGATACATAAAAAATTTAATGTATTTAACACTAATAAATAAATAAAAGATTAAAATATAAACGGGGCTGAAAGCCCCGTCGTTTTATTCTTTTCCTGTCCAGCAATAAGTGCAAATGTTTTCTTTGGAAAGGCCTATGGCTTTTATCATGTCGTCTAGTGTTTGATATTTAAGAGTTGAAAAATTCAATTTTTTCTTTATTCTTTGTAACATGCAACAATACTTCCCTGATTTGCAATCGGTGTACTCTTCAATACTGTCCGGTTCTCCGCCTTCCAGCTCGTTTATGGATTTTCGTGCGATAAGCTCAAGTTCTGAACGTCCCCTGGAAAAATTCAAATATTTACATGCGTATAGTAAGGGTGGGCATGCCGATCTCATGTGCATTTCTTTAACACCGTAATCATAGAGCAAATCAACTGTTTCTCTTAATTGTGTTCCTCTGACTATCGAATCGTCTAAAAATATGATGCTTTTACCGAATACCAATTCATATACAGGGATAAGCTTCATTTTAGCCACCAGATTTCTTATACTTTGATCTTGTGGCATAAAACTCCTAGGCCATGTCGGCGTGTATTTAACAAAAGGTCTACCGTAGGGGATATGTGATTCATTGGCATAGCCTATGGCATGAGCTATACCTGAGTCCGGAATACCGGCTGTCATATCGGCTTGAACATCGTCGTTTTGTGCCATGATCGCTCCATTGCGGTAACGCATGGCTTCAACATTCATTCCTTGGTATGTGGATGAAGGATAACCGTAATATACCCACAGGAATGCGCATATTTTAATTTTATCTTTAGCAGGTGATATTTGTTCTATCCCATAGGGAGTAATAAAAACAATTTCTCCCGGTCCTAACTCATACTCTGTTTTATATCCTAAATTGGGAAATGCCGATGATTCGAAAGATACTGCATATGTATCACATTCTTTCTTGCCTATAAAAAGCGGTGTTCTTCCGAAAAGATCACGGGCGGCATATATACCTTCGGGTGTACATACTAACATGGACATAGACCCTTCAATAGATTTTTGAGCGTTTATGATCCCGTCTTTAAAGTTTTCACCTTCGTTAATCAATGCAAGAGCCAGCTCGGTAGCATTGATATCACCGTCTCTCATCTCAAGCAAATGTATATTGTTATATTTTATCATCCGATCGGCCAGTTCGGTAATATTATTGATACGTCCTACAGTAACAAGAGCGTAATCTCCCAAGTGAGAACGTACGGTCAAAGGTTGCGGCTCGGTATCACTTATGCAACCTATACCCAATCGTCCGGTCATACCGGGAAGATCGTTTTCGAACTTTGTCCTGAATTGTGTATTTTCTATGTTGTGTATGGAGCGGGTAAAACCTTTTCCCGACCATACAGCCATGCCACCTCTGCTTGTACCTAAGTGAGAGTGATAATCGGTACCGAAAAACAGGTCTTTTACACAATCGCTTTTTGAAACCACTCCGAATACTCCGCCCATTTATATTATTACTCCTTAAAGAAAAATTTGATTTTCTTATTATATGACAATTGATCAGGGAAGTAAACACCTAATATGATCTATGCAAAAAAGCATAATCGAAAATAATGAAAAAAAACAAAAAATGATAATTTTAATAGAAACGACACTAATTTTATAAAAATTATTTATAATGTAAATGTAATCCGTTAATAAAAGAGGTGTGGTATGAAAATCGGAGATGAGATAGCCGGTAAATATAAGATTCTCGATATACTCGGACAAGGAGGTTCGGCAACGGTATATCTGGCTCAAGACAATAACATAGGAAATATGTGGGCTATAAAAAAGGTTTCAAAGAGCGGTTGTGTAAAAAATCCCATGGATGAAGCGTTAATGCTGGGAAAACTTAATCATCCGGCTTTACCACGTGTATTTGATGTAATTGATACGGAGCTTAATACATTTATTGTAATGGAATACTTAGAAGGAGAAACACCGGATAAAATAGTTCGAGAAGATGAACTTACCGATGAATCAAGATTGCTGCAATGGGCAAAAGAATATATTACTGAAGATGTACGTCCTGTCAATCATG
>CAZJOD010000166.1:0-3867 GCA_964547525.1 uncultured Clostridiaceae bacterium | reverse complement strand
TGCAATGGGCAAAAGAATTATGTCGCGTTATGATATATCTTCATAACCATAAAAGTGGAACTATAATATATCGTGATTTAAAACCTCAAAATATCCTGATAATGAAAGACGGAACTGTTCGTCTGGTCGATTTCGGAATTGCAAGGGATTATGACAAAAAAGCCTCTAATGACACCGTATATATCGGTACGAACGGATTTGCGGCACCTGAACAATACGGCTCCGGTCAAAGCGATAAAAGAACCGATATATATGGATTCGGAATGACGATTAATTGCTTGATTAAAAAAAGCTTGCCCGGTGATAAAGATATCGGAAAAAAATTTTCTGAGAAAGATGACCTACATGTGTCACCGTTTTTAAAAAAGATAGTGGCAAAGTGTATGGCAAATGATCCTGAACAACGTTATCAGATGTTCGAAGATGTTCTAGAGGATTTGGACCGTTTGGATAAGGTGAAATATGTTAATTCAAATGATTATAAGCTTAATAACAATACAAAAGAGAGAATGATTATCACCGTGTGGGATAACCCCGAATTTGCTTGTGAATTTGCATATTTTACTTCGGCTTTTATTGACGGTGAAGTATTATTGGTTGATTTTAATCTATTAGATCCCCGAATAGACATTCACATGGGAACTAAAATGTATATTGAAAAAAGCATGGCAGGTGTACCGTTGTCAGGAGTGGATGTTTTAATGGAAAACTTGTATAAAGGCAATATAAACAAAGAATCTTTATCGGACGCATGTGTGAAAGCGGGATCGAAAGATAATCTTTTTATTGTTACAGGTAATTTCAACATGAATAATTATGAATACTTTTCTAACGAGTGCCTTGTAAAGTTTTTAGATAAATGTTTGAAATACTTTGATGAAGTGATAATCAATGTTAACAAATTTATATACGATTCATATACATTATTTTGTTTGATCGCATCCGATTTAAATATATATGCCGGAAAAACTGATATCGCATCATTGAGAACATTAAATTCACAGATTTCATTTTTAGAACAAAAACAGAGAATTCCGTCGAAAAAATTTAAAGTGGTATCGTGGTGCGAAGCATCGGCGGGTTTGTTGCCGGTACCTTTGTTATATGAACTCACCGAATCAAGGTTCATAGGACATGTTACAGAAAATAAAAAGAGAATTTCTTTAAGTAATGATAAAAAATGTTTTTCAAAAGTTGCAGGTCCGGTTACAGCTAAGGAGTATTTTTCTTTGCTAAAAAAAATCGGTGTTATAAAAGCAAATTTTAAAACAGGAAAAAGATATGTTAACAGATAAAAACAGTGGTCCGTATTATAATTATCTGGTGAAAAGGAGATCGAATATGCCGGTTGTACATAGTCTACAAGTACAGGTATCGGAACTGAAGCAAAATATAAAAGAAAACGATTTCAATGATTTTTTAATATCTATAACTGAAAAAATTCTTATTCATAAACCGGAAATGGTTATTGATGTCGCTGAAGGAAGATTGGAAAATACGGCTTTGGAAAACGAAATTATCAGGATAATAGACAGTGGGAAAAACCGTACATTGTTTAAAAGGGAGGATCTTATTAAAAGGGTTTTTGACTTTTTGTTCGGTTACGGTGAATTGCAAAAATACATTGATGATGAAGAAATAACCGATATTGACGGAACATCATATAACCGTTTCGTAATCAAAAGAAATGGTATAAGAGAAAAACTTGACATAAGTTTCGGAAATGAACGGATATTCGATACTTATTGTAAGTTAATCGCAATTCGAAATAACGGGATATTAAACGAGAATGATAATCATTGTAGAGTAACCGATGAAAAAAATCGTTTAAGGATCAATTTATCGGTAAGACCTCGAAGTATTACCGGACCGACCATAAGTATAAGAAAACACCGTAAAACGGCTTACGATATTAATGATTTGTTGAAATTAGGTATGGTTAACAAACAGATTAAAAAATTAATCGAATCTATGGCCAAGTGCGATGCCACAGTCATCTTCTGTGGTAAAGGAGCCGCAGGCAAAACAACACTTCTGCGGGCGTTCGTAGATTCAATGCCCGAGATGGAACGAGTATTGATTGCAGAATCGGACTGTGAAATCTATCCTAACAAACCTTATTGTATACAGCATCGAATTAAAAAGAAAAATGAAGGTGGTATTGATGTAACGTTGCAAGACTTAATCCGAGACGGACTGACCATGTCGCTTGATACTTACTGTATAGGTGAGATCACAGGTAATGAAGCTTGGGATTTTATAAAAGCGTCATTTTCAGGACACAGATGTACCGGTACAATTCATGCGGAGAACGCTCAAGCTGTCTTTGCTAGATTAATGGCACTGGCAAGGGGAGAGAGTTCTTCCTATAGTGAACGGACTATAATGCAGATGGCAGCTGAAGGCATTGATGCGGTGGTTTATATGAAAAACTTTAGGGTTGAGGAAATATTGGAGGTAACAGGCTTTGATGCAGACTCCGAAACCGCAGTCACTAAGATATTATACCATAGACAGACGGGTGAAACTGTATTTTCGCCTTCCGACAGATTGCTATCAAAAGGAGTATGTATATGAAAACGTTTTCAGGATTTATAGAGCCGATACTATATATAACGTTATTAACATTCTCATATTTTTTTGTATCGATATTTTTTGATAGAATCGAAAAACTGAAAAAAAGTGTTATCGGAGCTTTTGTTAAGCATAAAGGTGTTGAGATACCAAGATATAAAAGTAAAGTTTTAACTTTTTTACAAAACAGGTATATAGATAAAACTAATATAAAAAGGTATTTACCGTTTTTCAACTTGAATTTATTGATATTTCTTGAAACGGTTATTGTAATTACAGTCTTTTGTATAACAGTATCCAAAATGAATGTGACTTTACCACCTTTAATATTATCATTGTTACTAGCGGAGGTTCCGTTAATATGCTTAGATTTCTTAGCTAACAAAAATAATGAAAAAATTAAAAACGAACTGGCGTCTTTTATATCTGTATTGGCCAGGTGGTGTTCAGTAAAAAACGATATATTTTATGCATTTGAAAAAGCCTCCGAATCCGGTCTTAGAGAGCCTCTAAACACATATGTAAAGGATCTTATAATCCAAGTAAGATGTGGTATACATCCTATGGATGCTCTGGATTGTTTCTCAAAAAGGTTTGACGACACAGAATTTAAAGATGCGATTTTAAATATAAAACAAAACATTAAATTCAGAGGAGACGGCAGTGTTTTATTATCGGGGATGGAAAGCAGATTGTACAAAATACAAGAGGAGAGTAACAAAAGAAAAATATCAACTCACGGTGATAGAACATTGATAGTATTCATCATGTTTTTGGTATTGTTTATGGCTTGGTACTTTCTCAAAACAAATCAAAAAATTCAAAGCTTCTATTTGGAAACAAATCCGGGAAGGATCATGCTGTTGATATTTCTAATTATATTTACATTAGGTACATTCATGTTCATGAGTATTACAAAATTTAAAGAATGAGGTAATGAAACAAACATGGGGATAGTAGTTGTTAATTTTGTTATATATTATCTTTTATTAAGAAACATAATATATTTATGGTTAGGTAAAAAAAATACTTTTTATTGTAAAGTGTTCATTTATAAAGATATTGAAGATTTAAAGAATGAGCCTGACAACATACTGTTGGAGGCTGTCACAAAAAAGATATCCCGCTATCGAATCTATAAATCGGCAACCGGAGAATTACAAAAGGCCGGGTATGCCGGTAAGTATAAAACTATTAAGTATATGTGCTTATTATACGGAGTACCTATCATTATGTTCTGTCTAGGATGGGTCGTTAATTTTCCGGATTTTCAAAACGCATTGTTTTGCTCAC
>CAZJOD010000165.1:0-8138 GCA_964547525.1 uncultured Clostridiaceae bacterium | reverse complement strand
TATTATAATTTGGTATATTTGGGTCTCTAGTTTTCAAGAGTTTCGCAATTTCCTACTATTTAGAAGGTATGATACCGTACAAAACTGAATATATAATGTCGGCTGTCTGAACTTTAGCTGAACTTTTATGCTTTTAATTTTGGCTAATGTGCGTTTGTGTTACGCCATGCTAGAGCAATGTCGCTCAGAGTGGGTGCATACTGTTACACGAAAGGCAGGACAGCAGAGGGGTGGTTCATTATGGGTGGTATGATGTTACGAGTCACTCTATTTGAAAATATAACAGCTAATCCAATGACCAATTTAGCTTCTTGCAATAATTTTACCATTTATTTACTATCATAACAACATATAAACAATAATTTTTACAATTTCCCTTGTTTTGGGCAGACTTCCCCCTTACCCCCAGCCATAGCGATATTATTTAATTAGCCGGAATTTATCCTGTATCAAAGATTAGTCTTTTATCATATTTCAGCAAGTAGAGACCTTTAAACAATAATCTTATCAGTTCTTTTTGAATAGGAACATGGTTTTTTATTCGCTTTAACTTGAACAATTGAAATAAATTAAATGCAATAAAAATTAAGGATATAATGGCTTCTACTGAATTCCCGCCATGTACAAAACAATGGCCGAGGTCAGCTCCGTTCTTCAAATTGTTAAATACGGAATTTTCAATGTTCCACCTAGCTTTAATCATTTTGTATAAGGTTTGTAAACTCATTTCGTGTGATGTTGTCACTATCATAATTTGAGACCTTCTTTTATCCTCATATTTGGTTGTAAATTTTATAAACCTTAACTGCCGGTCCACACCTTTCATGTAAAAGTATTTTTCGTAAACCTTAATTATAGAATTGTCTTTCTTACCATTCCATATCTCTTTAGGTTCCGATTTGTTTGTAAGTTTTTAACTTCCCTTAAACTTTTGTTGTTATTATTTTTTACTCCCACAACAGTGTCTATATCTAAAGCCAAACATTGATTAATCCATGTCGAATTGCATACCAATGCGTTGTAAACTACTACATCAATTAAACTTTTGTGATCCTTCATAACCCTCTTAAGAAGGCGTTTTGAAGCGTTTATCTCACCTTCATCCTTATCTTTGGAATTTGTTTTCGGATTATAAGGTTCATAGTCAACAACTAATTTCGGTCCGTCTCCAATAATTGACATCACGGAGCCGCTGTGATAATAATACGGTTCTCCTTTTATTGTTGTCGTAAGACATTGCGAACAACTCTTTTTATAACTTCCAAAAAACTTTGTGCCGTCAATTGCCCCCACAGTATATCCGTCTATTGTTCCGGAATCGAATACCTTGTTTCTCGCTGCTTTTTTAATAATGCTTTTATTGGTCAGATACGGACCATTCATATCAAGAACTTTTAATGTGTCCCTAACCGTATCTATAGATGACATATTGGTCCCCTTAGGAAACAGCTTTTTGAACTCATTATCTTTTAATAAATATTTTAATTTGTTTAAGCTATCTATTCTTAGTAAAAGTCCGAATAATAACGGTAACAAAACATGCTTTGTTTTATATGTTGGATTGACTCTCCCATCTTCAAATTTATTAAATTTTTCATCAATATGATAGACATTCTTCATGTATTTGATTAAATTAGCAAAATAATTTCTCCTCAAAATATCAGACCCCATTTCTGTTTTTGTATTTTAACAGAAATCATTAAATATTTTAAAGGAAAAATTGCGAATTTGATACACCTTAGAGAATTAGGTTTAACAGTAGATTTATTAAGGCTTTTAGAAATCAGAAGCTAAACTGCTGGTTAATTGAGATCTTCCATCTTTTCTTGTTGGTTTTTTACATTCAACTATTATTTTTATACTATCCTCATTTTTATTAGCATTTTTAAATACAGCAATATCAACAGGATATTCTTTTCTTTCATCCGAAGGTCTTACTTTTACACGGTATTGTGGATGTGTTTGTATTAATTCCTTACTATATCCGTAGTCTTCTACCAATTGCTTAGCAAACACTTGAACTGCATTCACTTCTTCTGGTGTTTCTTTAACATCCACACCACTTATATAATCTGAGATATATCCTTCTCTTGCCATAATTTTCACCTTTCCTTATTACATTATTTATATATAATAAAATTTTAACATTATACGCTACCATATTCAATTTATCTAATCTTGAATAAGCGGCAAAATAATTAAAGCTATAATCTTCTAGCAAAAGCTCTTAAAGAAAATAAAGCACGTTTTCCATCTAATATTATCCACTTCCTGTCGCTCTAAAACTAATATTTATTGACTATCTGAATATTTTTTGTGTCCCACATTTTCTCTTGTAATATCATCAAAAAATTAATGCGCCATGTTTATTTTAAATATACTTTTAATCTTATATTATAACTTTTACCACAATGTGTCAATGGAAGACCTTCATTTTAAAATTATGAGTATCTTCTTTTGTGTCGTAAAAGTTTCTCATACTTATCTTCCCACATACTTCTCTCCCCTGAAAATCAGCTTCACATATATTGTAAAATAATAGAAATGTTTTTACAATGAAAATCGAGGAAAAAAATCAGGTAGAAAACATGCGGGTAAATATTTAAGCGATTTTATCCTTTCGTATAATGTTTGTAGGTATTGCATCTGAATTAAACGGCGATTAAAGATCACCAGTGGTGTCGTGCATAATGGTTTTGAATCTAACAGTTATTTTTTTATTTTATTAAAGGTGACCCGTTGGTACAAAAAAATTAAAGTTATTAAGGCTTTTGGAATATAAAAGGGAAATTGCTAATTTATCATCCGCACCAAGAATAAAAAGATGATACGAATTTATCAAATCTTTTGAGATAAGTTAATGAAATATATAACATTAAAATACGAGCTTTACTTTCAAGATTATTAAACCTATAAACATATAGAATATTATTATCAATTTCGATTGTATCACTTCGTAATATATTATCTTCAACCAATGTATCAATTGCCGACTGAGCATTTTGTATAGCTATTTCACATCTTTTTGCCATTGAAGAAGCAGTATACGTTCCACCAATATTACTACATATGTAATGTATAACATTTCTATAGCTATCATTGGAAAGATTTCTTAACATTTTAATTACGCTCTCATCCTCAAATAGTGATTCCCAACCTTCCGATTTTTTTGCAAGTAAAACCCCTCCGGTCTCTTTAGAAAAATATACAGCTCCTGATTTACCCTCATATATTCCAGATTGCATTTTTGTATTTGATTCCAATACTTTTTTGCATTCCTGAACTCGCTGCTCCAACGTAATAATATCATTATTATCATAAAAAGCTTTTTGCATAATAAAAATGAAATTTTCTTCCAAAGAATCATAAACATCATAAGGAGTAAGATTATAATTTTTGTCAATATTTCTATCAAATAAAGTATCAATACTTACCTCAAAAATATCTGCAATAACGGGTAGAAGCATGATATCCGGCATTGATACACTATTCTCCCATTTTGATACGGTTTGGGCAGAAACCCCTATTGTAGTTGCCAAATCCTCTTGGGTAATCCCTTTTGCTTTACGCATCTCCGCTATTTTTTCGCCAATAATCATTACAAATACCTCCATTTATTAAATGAGAACTTTTGATTATATTGTATCGATGTTTTCTAAGATATACCATACATTAAATAGATATTAATCCGCCTATATGGTGAGTTGGTTTATTTATGCACATCCTCCCCACCTTCTGCACCGCTATGGCAGCATCCATACAGCGCACATTAAGGTTTGATGGATGTGTGGAATAAAAATACCATTTTCGTTTTAGTATTTTAACAGAAATGATTTGATACTATAAACTTAAAAACTGCGTCAAATATTGGATTTATTAGGTTTTTGGAATATAAAAGGGAAATTGCTGGGTATTGATCCTTTTTGAATGTGTATTGAGCATATCGATTATAAAATCACGATTGCAATTTCGTAATCAATTCATCTAATTGACCCCATTCCGTCCAAACTGTTGGAGTTGAGAAATGTTCGTCATTTGGGAATAATTCAAGTAATTGTTTTACCCGGTTATATATATCCAAAGCATAATCGTTACGCTGCATATGTTTGTAAGCATTCGCCAACTGCATCATCGCATACACAAGCGATTCAAGGTGAAATTTTATATTTTCACGGCTATGAGCCGCTTCGTCGATATATTTTTTTTCATGGTGTGCGATATAAGCCAACATAATATGAAAAGTCATATCAGAACGCATCGGGAATTTACTAGCATGTTCCCGTGCTTTTTCAATGTTTCCATATGCTGAATGCAGAAGCACCATAATCATATGCGCCCTTAAAATATCATTAGTTTCTTTAGAGTTAGATGTTATAATGTTCGCCATGCGTATGCACTCCTGATAAATTTCCTGTCCGCGAGTTTCGTCATAAGTTTCATTTTCAGGATAAGCAAGAGAAATGCCTATTTCAAGACAATTCACTAATAACCACATATTATTCGGATAATTTCGCAATCCGTCCTGCAATTCGGCATAAATATCTTTTACTTTCTTATCTTTTTTCAACCGGTATGCGCTATTAAGGATTTCCCGCACTTCGTCTTTTTCGCTCGTTCTGTATGTCCCGAACAGTTCGTCCGTGCTTACGCCGAAAACGCTTGCCAGCGGAATAACCTGTGAAATGTCCGGCATTCCAGTTTCGTTCTCCCATTTTGATACGGCTTGCGAGGTTACATTGAGTTGTTCTGCAAGTTCCTCCTGTGTAAGGTTTCTTTCCTTGCGAAGCCTTTTGATCGTCTGTCCTATTGATTGAGGCATGGCTTGTTCCTCCATAAATTTTGTTTTCGGTACCGTGTCTATATTATCGCATATCAGCAATCGAATTTGTAGCGACTTAAAAGATACCATAACTCAACAGAGCGTTGTGTTTGTGACAACATAAATTAATATACCAGACAACTCCTCCCTACTTCTACAACACCTAATGTAGCATGCCGTACAGTCACATCCCTATACGAGAGCGGTTTTTAAAATATTTTGCTTGCTGTAACCTAGTACAATGAGGTTTGGAGCCGGGTGGGTAATATGTGAGAATAATGTAAACTCTACTTCAGTTTTTGTATTTTACAGAAATGATTCGATATTTAAAGAAAAACTGTAAATTTGATACCCATCAAGCAACCTGGTCAAATATTAGAGTTATTAAGGTTGTTAGATTTTTAAAGAAAAATGCTGCCCATCTTTGAGCAGCACTATTCTTAGATATTATTTTTTTTCATTCCCGAACATATAATGATAATAAATGTTTATATTTTTCATCCGGTTTAGATAATAATTTATTGTTATAAGCCCTTGATAATGTAAATGTAGCAAAGTATCTGAAGATTATTGAAAGATAATTTTGAGCTTGATTTTGAACATGATTCGGAATTATCTTAACAAATCTGTCCTCTACTAAATTATAGGACTGATTATATATTTCATTTAATTCCTTGTTTAATTCTTTAGCCATATCTCTCAATTTATAGAAAGTTTCCGGACATAAGTAAAGGAAATTTTGTTTTAGCTTTCCGCTTTCTTCTATAAAAAATCCATTATTAATACCACTTAAAAGTAATTCTTTTTCAATATCGGTTAATTCACATGTTGACATGTTAGCTTTCAGAGTTTTAATATATACTGAAAAGGCCTTATATGGAATCTTTTGAAGCCATTGATTATCACATCCACTCCAATAATGAGCAAGACATGTAACATAACCGGACTCTATTCCATTTTCGTTACCGATAGTTAAAGGGCCATCCCATTCAAAGTCTTTATTATGTATTTCCATGTATGAATTTTTATCGCCATCTTCAAATCCAAGTGCGAGCCACTTTCCTCCATAAGGACGCTCCGGCAGGTCCTGTTTACCAATATTTTTAAGATGCTTAAAATTACTATATGCAAAATTTTCGAATAAGAAAATATATATCCACAGTAATCTTTCCCATGAGAACCCGGATACATTATATCCATAATTTTCAAGATAGTTGCGATTTTTCTTTAAATAGTCTATTAATATATTATAGTAATCATCTCCAAAAGCTTCATTCAATTCAACAATAACTTTTGCAAGGTCATATCTCGACATTATTATAAAATCAGTTTGATAATAATCCTTAGAAGCTTTCTTAAGAACTTGATTTTCACAAAGAAAGTCTACCGCATCTTCTATATAGGGAGAAGATATTCCAAGCTCAAGGCTTAATTGAGATATAGTTTGCGGCTGTTTATATGCCGCAAGTAAAATATTTTGATGTATTTTATGTTTGACAAGGGATGTTGGCTCTCTATTTTCACCCATAACTCCTTGTGTTCCAATATGAAGTTTTCCAGGCCTATAACTTTTTTCACCGTATTCGCGCATTTTAATCATTCCTTTCTTAATATACTTCCGAGCATCATAGAGCCACCATTTGACCGTACCTTCCTTTACATTCTTAAGATTTGCGATATCTAAGCAACTTTTACCGTCAAAATAATGCATTAGAACTACTTCCCGGTAAATTTTAGATAATAGAGATATTTCCCTTAAGAGCAGTAATTTTTCTTCCCGCTCCTCATAGTAACCTTCGATATTTTCAGCAGACTCTTCCAAACCGGTTAGATACATAAAGTTATTCTTTTTTTTACGGTAAAACCATTTATAAAATAGATTATTTGTTACTTTCCATACAAAGGCATTAAAGTTTTTAATATCTTTACCGGAATTAATTATTTTGATTAATTCAGTGCAGATATCTTGGGTCAAATCTTCGGCTTGTGTTTTGTCAGCTGTTTTAATATATGCAAAACCTAATATCTTTTCAATGTATTCATTTGTCAGCAGCTCTATTAATTCGTTTCTTCTGGTCATTGCAAAAACCTCTTAAAAAGTACTTTCATATATTAAGTACCCGAAAATGCCTTTCGGTTGGATATTTTTTTATTATATTATCATATTACCTATATTATTTTCAGAAATAAATAGGCTATAATATTCTTTCTAAAACCATTTCACACACAACCAACCCTCCCACACATTCTGCACCCCTATTGTAGCATGGTATACATGTCACATGACTTTACGAGAGCGGGTTTTTGGGGAATAGCGGTTTTGGTTGCTCAGTCCTAAGTAGTAGGGGACGCTTCTCAACTAACACGCTTTTTGATGAATATAACCATAAACCATGTAGATCTTTTTATGTACAAGGAAAAAAGACAAATAACTACAAATTACCCTATATCTATTGCCGGATCCTTTGACATATATAATAATTGTTAAATATACCACCCATTGGAGGCTTTTATTAATGCCAAGATCAGCACGAAAGAGAAATCCGGATTCAATTCACCACATAATGTGCAGAAGTATAAGTGAAATATATCTTTTTAGCAATAATGACGACAAGAGAAAATATCTACAGCTTACCGCTCAATACAATCAAAAATTTCAATGTAGGATCCTTGCCTACTGCCTTATGGATACTCATGTACATATCCTATTCGACCCACAAGGCTGTGACATATCAAAATTCATGCACGGCTTAAACTTAAGCTATGCTCTTTATTACAATAAAAAATATAACCGGCACGGTCATGTGTTCCAAAACCGATATCTGAATAACATCATAAAAGATGACAATGCCGGCTTAGCAGTATCGGCCTATATACATAACAATCCGAAAGACATTCCGGAATTCAGTGATTGTGTTCATCAATATCCGTTCTCTTCTTACGGAATCTATATTAATCAAAGAACCGATGATTTCGGTTTGATAAATAAAGAGTTCATTCTGTCACACTTTGATAAAAACCCCGATTCGGCAATTAATTTATATATTGATTACGTAACAAGCTGTAATAAAGTAACACAAAAACAAGAACTGCTCCATTCGATTCATAAAAGCATAACAAAAGAACCATATGAGTATCGCAGTTATCGGCACATATACCGTAGAGATCTCCCGCCCGAAAGTATCATCGACATTGTTTCACATACTTTCAATATTCCCGCTCCCGATTTCGTGAAACTTAAATACAATCGTTCCACATCCGACATAAAAGCGGTATCGGTATTTCTTATGAGGTGCCTAAGCAACAGCTCATACAAAGA
>CAZJOD010000164.1:0-8161 GCA_964547525.1 uncultured Clostridiaceae bacterium | reverse complement strand
TTAGTTATCTTGAGGGAAAATTTTTTGTATATAACTAATATCCGTTTATATTTAATTTTATTACAGGAGTTGTTGTTATGAAAGAGATAATGCTTGGAAATGAAGCTGTAGCGAGAGGTGTGTATGAAGCCGGTGCAACTGTGGCAGCTTCATACCCCGGCACACCGAGTACCGAAATCACTGAGGCTATAGCAAATTATAATGAAATTTACAGTGAGTGGGCGCCAAATGAAAAGGTAGCTATGGAAGTGGCTATCGGTGCATCTATAGCAGGAGCAAGAGCTTTTACGGCTATGAAGCATGTAGGCCTTAATGTTTGTGCCGACCCGCTGTTTACAGCGTCGTATACAGGTGTTAACGGAGGTTTGGTTGTTGCGGTCGCCGACGACCCCGGTATGCATAGTTCACAAAACGAGCAGGATAGCAGGCATTATGCCAGAGCATCCAAAGTGCCCATGCTGGAACCTTCAGACAGTATGGAAGCTAAAGAATTTACAAAGCTGGCTTTCGACTTATCTGAAAAATTCGATGTACCGGTAATGGTAAGATTACATACAAGAATATCTCATTCCAGAAGCATAGTAGATACATGTGACAGAATTGAAGTACCCTTAAAAGTATATAAGAAAGATCCCGCAAAATATGTTATGATGCCGGCTATGGCTCGGAAAAGACATGTTTCGGTTGAAGATAGAGAAATTGCTCTACTGGAATACGCTGAACAAACCGAGCTTAATGTTATTGAAATGAATGACACCAGAATTGGTATAATATGTAGTGGTGTATGCCGGCAATACGCAAAAGAAGCCGTTCCTAATGCCTCGTTTTTAAAATTAGGTATGGTTTATCCGTTGCCTGCAAAAAAAATAACCGAGTTTTCTAAGCTTGTAGATAAACTTTATGTGATAGAAGAACTGGATCCTGTGATAGAAAACTTTGTAAAAGCATTGGGAATTAAAACTTATGGGAAAGAATTGTTTTCATTATTAGGTGAATACGGAACAGATATGATATCCAAAGCTGTACTTGGAGTCGAAAAGGAAAAATTAACTATAAAGATTAAAGAGGAAGTTCCTGTGCGTCCTCCGGTAATGTGCCCGGGTTGTCCTCACCGGGGTCTGTTTTACATATTAAAAAAATTGAAGTTGGTGGTTACCGGCGATATAGGTTGTTATACTTTAGGAGCGCTAGCTCCGTTAGAAGCTATTGACACTTGTGTATGTATGGGAGCGAGTATTGGAAATTCATTAGGTATGGAAAAAGCAAGAGGTAAAGATTTTGCTAAAAAACTCGTTGCCGTTATAGGCGATTCTACATTTATACATTCAGGTATTACAGGATTAATCGACATGGTATACAATAAAGGGAACTCAACAGTAATTATACTTGATAATTCCATAACGGGTATGACCGGTCATCAGCATAATCCTTCAACCGGATTTACAATTAAAAACGAACCTACAAAGCAAGTGGATTTGGTACAATTGTGTAAGGCTATAGGAGTAGAACGTGTTAGAGTTGTCGATCCTTTTGATTTGGAGGCAACCGAAAAAGCTGTTAAGGAAGAAATCTCCGCCGAGGAACCTTCTGTTATAATAACTCAACGTCCATGTGCATTATTGAAAAGTGTACGGTATACCGGTAAAGTCAAGGTCAACCAAGAAAAATGCACAAAATGCAAAATGTGCTTAAGAATAGGTTGTCCTGCAATAGCATTGAAAAATGGTAAAATAAACATAGATGAAACTCAATGTAACGGTTGTGGTTTATGTTTAAATGTATGTAAATTTAAAGCAATGGAAAAGGTGGGTGAATAACATGGCGGTTACATCAATTATGATAGTAGGAGTGGGTGGACAAGGCACGCTGTTGGCAAGTAAAATCTTAGGCAATGTCGCCATGGCACAAGGGTATGATGTTAAGATGTCAGAAGTGCACGGTATGGCGCAAAGAGGCGGAAGTGTGGTCACTTACGTAAAATATGGGGACAAAGTTTATTCACCTGTTATAGCGGTCGGTGAAGCGGATATAGTATTGGCTTTTGAAGAACTGGAAGCTTCAAGATGGGCCGGATACTGTAAGAAAGGCGGAACTTTAATAGTTAATACACAAAAAATTGATCCTATGCCTGTAATTACCGGAGCTGCAAAGTATCCGGAAAATATAACACCCCAATTGGCCGATAATCCGATAAAAATGGTGACAGTTGATGCTCTTTCACTTGCAAAGCAATCCGGGACAGTGAAGGCTGTCAATGTAGTTTTAATTGGTGTAATGGCTAAGTCTTCAAATATAGAGAAAGATGTTTGGTTGGAATGTATTAAAAAAACAGTCCCGGCTAAATTTTTGGATATGAATCTAAAAGCCTTTGAAATGGGATATAATGTATAATAAGAATATAGTGCAAATACTTTATTTTATTGCATTGAAATCATAAAAAAGGTATGACGTTACCGGTATAAAAGCGGCATACACCGGTCGAAATAAAAGTTATTTCAGACCGGTGTTGTTGATAATAAATGTAATTGAATAAGGAGTGAAGTCCATGAATACTCGATTTGAAAAACTCTATGAAATGAGAAATAAGGCAAACAGCTATTGGGGCGATCGTATTACGGCTCAGATGTTATATTTGGGAAAACTTCTGCAATACAATGAAAACGAAGAAGTAGCGCGAATTCTTAACGAAGGAATAGATACGTTGTATGTCTCATTTGTTAAGGACGGTACGTTAAATGATGCTGCGTGTAAGTCCGTAGAGAAAGACATGTGTCATGCCTCTGTGTTTGCGAAAACATGGAAAGTCATATGTGCCGCACATGCGCATATAGACATGAACTGGATGTGGGCTTATGACGAAACGGTTGCGGTAACACTGGATACATTCAGGACTATGCTGGACTTTATGAACGAATACTCGGATTTTACTTTTTCTCAAAGCCAAGCGTCGGTTTATAAAATTGTAGAAGAATTTGATCCTGATATGTTAGAAGAAATAAAGAAACGTGTTCATGAAGGAAGATGGGAGCTTACTGCTACTACATGGGTTGAAACAGATAAGAATATGACCAATGGTGAAAGCTTGGTTCGCCATATTTTGTACACGAAAAAATATTTATCCAAATTATTCGGCATAGACGGTAAAAAATTAAAAATAGATTTTGAACCGGATACTTTCGGTCATAATATTAATGTTCCCGAAATCATGAATAAAGGTGGAATTGAATATTACTATCACTGTAGAGGAGATGCAAACGGTATATACTTGCAGAACTGGGAATCACCCTCCGGTAAAAAGGTTTTGGTTCATATTGAACCTGATTGGTATAACTCCGAGTTAAATTCAAATATGGTTATGTATATGCCTGAATTTTGGAATAGGACCGGGGTGGATACTTTGTTAAGGGTTTATGGAGTAGGAAATCATGGTGGAGGTGCAACCAGAAGAGATATTGAAAAATGTATCGATATGGCTTCATGGCCTATATTTCCTTCTATAAAATTCGGCACTATGCATGAGTATTTTGATATTGTTAAGAATCACAGGAATTTATTCCCTGTTATTAAGTGCGAAAAGAATGCTATTTTTACCGGATGTTATACATCTCAAAGCAGAATAAAGATGGCGAACCGCGTTTCTGAAGACAGACTATATGATTCCGAAACTTTAAGTTCGATGGCGGCTGTATTCGAGGGAGCCAAGTATGATTTAAAAGGTTTTGAAAGTGCTTGGTGCAAAACATTATTTAATCATTTTCATGACATACTGCCCGGCTCCGGTGTTATAGATACAAGAGAATATGCAATGGGTCAATTTCAACAGACTATGGCGATAGCTAATACGGAGCAATCAAAAGCTATGAGAGCGATTGCGGATAAGATAAATACCGCGAATCTTATAAGTGAAAATTGTGACTTGCTATCATCAAATTCAGAAGGAGCGGGAGTAGGTTATGGTTTGTCCATATATAACCCTCCACAGACTGAGCGCGGAAAAGGTATAAACAGGGTTGTGCATATATTCAACTCACTTCCTTTTGAACGCGAAGAATTGTGCGAAATAGTAATATGGGATTGGCCCGGTGACTTGTCCGGATTGAAAGTTGCCGATTCGGACCAAAAAGACATACCTTTTCAAATTATTGATTTCGGCAGGACCCGTCGGAATTCTTCGACATTTTGGGGACATTCATATGTTAAAATATTATTATTGGTTAAGGTGCCGCCTACAGGTTATACTACGGTCACCGTATCTCAAAGATCCGTAGAAAAACTTCCCGAAGTGCTAAGGTTATATGATAGAACTCATGTATATTCGGAATATAAACTGGATAATGAAAAAATCTCGGTAACATTCGACAGCAACGATATGTCCGTTATATCTTTGATTGACAAAGCTACAGGTGAAGAATTGATTAATGAACCATCTTGTATGCTAAGGTATATTCTTGAGGACACATCAAGAGGAATGACCTCGTGGATTGTAGGAAGATATAAGGAAATCAAAGATTTTAGAGGTTGTGTTAAAAATGTGCGTGTTGAGAACGGTTCCGGCCTTTTAAGAAAAAATATAAGTTACGATGTGGAAATCATGAATTCAAAATTAAAGGTTTTTATAGGACTGGATTCACTATCCGACTCGTTAAATTATATTGTTGATTGCGAATGGCTTGAAGTTGGTAAGCCTGATAAAGGAATACCTCAATTGAATTTTACAGTACCGTTTAGTTATAAATGTGAAGACTATAAATACGGTATTGCTTTTGGCAGTATAGATCGTAAAGAAAACACCGATGATCGACCCGGTATAGGTTATGTAACGGCAACGAGAAACACAGGCTCTAAAATTGCCGTTCATGCTAAGACAAAATACGGGTTTGTATGTGTTAACGACTCCATATCAATAGATTTAATAAGAAGCTCTTATGATCCCGATCCTCATCCCGAATTATGTAACCATCATATGGAATTTTCGGTTCAGGTATTGTCTGAAAATGTGAGTGTACCGGAAAAAGAGTCACTTATATACAGGCATCCTTTATCATTTATATCGGGAAAAATTCAAAAAGGAGAGCTTGCTCCAAAAGGATCATACTTGGCATTAGATGCAAGTAACGTTTATATATCCGCAGTAAAACTTTCGCAAGATCAAACAGGAATGATCTTAAGATTATATAATGTATCCGGAAATGAAGAAAAAGCTACCGTTATATTGAATTCAAATATAAAACAAGCCTTCAATGTTGATTTGGATGAAGATAAAGTTGACGGGGTGGTAGAATATACCGATAACAAATTATATATTACATTAGGAGCATATTCCGTAGAATCAATTAAAGTGATATTATAATTTCGTAGAATAAAATAAAATCATCCGGTTAGAATCTTTACCGGGTGATTTTTTTGTTTATAGACAATGAATTAAAATCTTTTTATAAAATATTATTTATTTCGGTAATGACAGCTTTAATATTAATGGTATTTGTTTTTCAAATTTTTACCGGTATTATATATGATGACAGGAATAAAGGGCAAAATGAATTAGGTATATGTGCCACTACCGAGATGAAACTATACTCTGAAGGTTCTGTCATTCTATCTGTAAAAAATCCTGAACCTCAAGTATTCTTGTATAAAAACGGTTTTTGCATTGGGGATTTTTCCTCCGGAAAAATCGGGACTTATGTATGTGACGGAGATGTCCTGGAACTGGTATGCTTTAATATTAAAAACAGTATAATCGTTCATGTGGATTCTGTCAGTAAAAATGTAAGCTATCCTAAAAAGGGACATAATACTGTAATATTCGATAAAAAAATAACACAAATTGGAGTATTCAAATTAAATAATTAATTTATATTTGATTCTACTGCAAAAAGATTATTTATTTAAACAGTATGAATCGGCATTTAGTGCATTTATTTTGATTTGGATTATTCATATGACCACATTTTACACATATTAAACTCTCATCCGATGACTTATCTAATTTTTCAGGAAAACGCAACCCATAAATCTTTTTAATTATATCACCTGATTTATAATACAAATATTGTTTTTGTTTACCTGCTTTTCGTTCTTTCTTATCAACGAAAAGATCACAATAAACATGATAATTATTTACATCATTAATCCAAAGTCTGCTGTTATATGTGACTTTACCACTTTTATGAGTAACTTTTGCGATTTCCTTTTTAAAAATTTCACCTTCGAAAGTGGATTCATGATTTTTACCCGTTGTCATTAAAAGAATAATTAAAAATATGATAATAACGACTAATATTATGTATGGTACGTGAGAAGCCACTATGACATATTCGTCAGTCAGGCTTGTATAAAGCAACGGTAAAAGCAATACTATAACCACTATGCTCAACGCAAACAGTACTTTTTTTGTTTTAATTCTATTATACATCTTCTGAGAATAACCAAGTGGGTAGAATTTTAAGTTATCCATTATTTAATCCTTTCTTTAGCAAGTATATAGAGTATATCACATCTGAAAGCACCTGAAAACCGATATTTTATAAATGGAATGTATTAAATGTGTTCTAAAATTTATAAGAACAATTATGAGATTACTTAGAATGAAAAATACGCTTTCATTAAGCAACAGGGGATAGGCATTTTATATGACCGGAGTAGAATTGTTAATATACTGTGAAAATATATATAACTTGCTGGTTAACGTTGTATTTTTAATATTTTTAGGATATAATTAATATATAAAATATCTAATTGATAGGGGGAGATAATACATGTTGAGTGCTTGTGGCATTGTTTGTAATGACTGTGAATATTTTAAGAGCAAATGTACAGGATGTTTTGTTATTTCCGGAAAACCTTTTTGGGTTAAAGAAGCTAATAAAAGGATATGTGAAATTTATGAATGCTGTGTGAAAAACCACGGTTATGATAATTGTGGGCAGTGTTCGGAAGTTCCGTGTAAAATTATGAAAGAATTAAAACCGGAAAATGTTACTCAGGAAGAACACTTGAAAAATTTAGAAAAGCAAGTTAAAAGATTTTCTGAAGATATATGTGTATGCACCAGTACATATTGTTCTATTCGTGGGAATTGCAGAAAATGTTATGAAAGTCATCACAGCATCAACTCTCTACCTGTTTGCTTAAGGTAAGCGGACAGACTTTCATAGATAAAATTTCAGTCTTTACAGCAGGAAGTTTGTATCTTCCTGTTTTTTTTATATAAAAAACAAGCCCAAGGCATGCCCGGACTTGTTTTTTAACAAAGGAGAGAATATTATTCGTTATTTTCAAGATATCTTTTAATTTTACCTGTTGTGGTCTTTGTAAACTCTTCTTTTCTAATATTAACATCTTTGATTACTTTATATGAAACCAATTCTTTATTAACTTCTTTTACATACTCATTGATCATTTTTTCAATTGTAATATCATCCGTATCTTTTCCGTCTTCTTGTAATTTTTCATAATTAGGATATATTGACGCGGCTACGATCAGATCGTCATCGTCATCGGTTTCTTTACCATATACCATGCTTTCTTTGATATACTCTTTCCGGCCTAATAATGTTTCGATTTCTTCAGGGAAAATATTCTTTCCATTTTTAGTGACAATAACATTCTTTTTTCTTCCGGTTATATATACAAATTTCATATTATCCATATAGGCATAATCTCCGGTTTTAAAATATCCGTCTTTGGTAAATACTTCTTTCGTAAGGTCGTCGGCTTGAAAATAACCTTTCATAACACTGTCACCTTTTACAATTACCTCACCGATACCATCGGAATCAGGTTGATCTATTTTCACATCCAAATTAGGTAGTGGAACTCCCGCAGATGCATCGTTAAATTGAGTAGGTCTGTTTAAAGTTACAATAGGAGAGCATTCTGTTAAACCGTAACCTTGCAATATATTAATACCGAACCCTTGAAAACCTTTTGATACTTGCGGATCAATTGCAGCTGCACCGCTTATGAATAAGCGAATGTGCCCACCGAAATTATCATGAACTTTTGCAAATAATTTCTTGCGTAAATCAATTTTAAATTTAAGCAAAAAATTGCTTATTTTCAAAGCCTTATTTAATTTTTCTTCCATATTATTCTTACGTATGGCATCCCAGATTTTTTTGTACATTGTTTCGAAAATCAATGGTACTCCTAATAACAT
>CAZJOD010000163.1:0-8174 GCA_964547525.1 uncultured Clostridiaceae bacterium | reverse complement strand
TACAGTTACCGGACTTCCGATTGAAGAAATACAAAAAATATTAAATTGAGAATATTTTTGATAAAAATCTGAAAATTCATAAAGATCACAGATTGATCTTTGAAGTAGAATCATAATTTAAATTTATTTTAATCTATTACACCTAAATATATTGACATTAAGGTGTAATTTTTATATTATTAGGCATAGATTTCATGTATTTTTTGCTTCAAGTAAGACAGTATTCAGTGAGTAGAAACTACAGGCTTTATTAAACATTATTAATTTTATAGTATTTTAGCATAGAATACAAAAAGTTACACAAGCAGGATGGCGAGTTGCATATACAAAAGATGTACGTCAAATTGTGATGATTTTATTTACAAAAGATTGTTATTGAATATTTTGCAATCTTATACTGTAAATTATTTTTGGGGTAAGGGTGTAATGAAATATTCAAATATTAAAAAATTTATGGATGTAAGTTTATCATTAATCGGATTGATTGTTTTGTTTCCTTTATTAATGATTCTGGCATTAATGATAAAAATCGATTCGAAAGGTCCTGTGCTGTTTAAACAAAAAAGAGTAGGGAAAAATAAAAAATATTTCTATATATTAAAATTTCGGACTATGAGGGTGGATACACCGGTGGATGTACCCACACATCTTTTAAAAGATCCTAAAAAATATATTACCAAAGCAGGCGGATATTTGAGAAAGTTAAGTCTTGACGAACTTCCGCAGATTTGGAACATTCTTATGGGACATATGAGTATTGTAGGTCCAAGGCCGGCACTATGGAACCAGTATGATCTTATTGAGGAAAGAGATAAATATGGTGCAAATGATATACGCCCCGGGCTTACAGGCTGGGCGCAGATTAATGGCAGAGACGAATTACCGATTGAAATAAAAGCAGGTTTGGATGGAGAATATGTCCGAAAATCAAGTTTTGGTATGGATATAAGGTGCATCGTTGGAACGGTTGTTTGTGTTTTAAGTCGTAAAGGAATAAAAGAAGGAAACTCGGAAAAAACTTTGGATGATAATATGGAAAAACAGATCAACCTGGTGGATGCTGCAACCATAATTGAGTGATAAAGGTGGGTAACAATGGATAAAAGTATTAAAGAAGTTGTTAAATATATGTTCTCAGTGTCCATACTTAAGTCTCTAGTGATGTCATATGCGTATTATATTCATGAGCATGTAGCATGGAGAACTCGCATCAATGCTAAAAACAGAAGGAGCATAAGGGTGCACCCCACCGCTTCCATACGTAATGCGGAAAATGTTTACATAGGTGAAAATTCGCATATTAATATCAATTGCTGTATCTGGCCCGGAAAAGATTCCAAAATTATACTTGGAGATAATCTTCTTATGGGACCGGGAGTGAGTATACAAGCGGCCAACCATGGGACGGACAAAGATGATATAATGATGCTTCAGGAAAGAACCCAAAAGGATGTTATCATTGGGAACGATTGCTGGCTAGGCGGTAACGTAACCATTGTAGCGGGGGTAACCGTACCTGACGGTTGTATTGTTGCGGCCGGGGCTGTTGTAACTAAAAGTATAAGCGAACCGTATTCTATCGTAGCAGGTGTTCCTGCAAAAGTTATATCCTACCGTAAAACAAGAGCGGAGAAGGAAGCGACAAAAAAATGAAAAATGCTTTATTGACTGTTGATGTTGAAGAATGGCATCATCTTGAATATATAAATGATCATGAAGAAGAAAGAAAAAAAGCTAAAATGGTACCGGCGATATTAAATTTATTGGATTTGCTTGATCAATATAATATTAAAGCCGTATTTTTCATATTAGCGGATATTGCAGATGAATATTATGACATTATAAGCGAAATAAAAGACAGAGGACATGAGATTGGCTGTCACGGATATGATCATGAATTGCTGCATGATATGGGGGAAGAGCAATTTCTAACGAAAGCAGGCAAAGCGAAGGAGAAACTCGATAATCTACTGGGACCTGATGTGGTTTTAGGATACAGGGCGTCATGCTTTTCTTTAAACCGGCGTAAGCTGGATATACTGCAAGACCTGGGATATGTCTATGATTCGAGCTTTATAGGGTTTTGTGAACACCCGCTTTACGGTAAGATGGATATGTCGGGATATAAAAAGATGCAGTCTTTGGTCTACTTAAAAGATGGCTTTTATGAATTTGAAATCCCAACCCTTAAAATATTAAAATATAACATACCAATATCCGGTGGCGGTTATATGCGTTTTTTTCCTTTGTTTCTCATTAAAACTTTGATAACAATATATGGTAAAAGCAGTGAAAACATACTGTTTTATCTTCATCCATTCGAATTGACCGACATACAAATACCGTTCCCCGAGGATATAAGCCTCAAGGACAGACTCAGAGCTTCAATAGGCAGAAAAAAGAATATGACTAAACTGGAAAAATTAATCATATGGTTACTAAAATCGGGTACACGTTTTAATGTCCCTTCCGCGTTGATGAATGAAACCGCTGTTGTTCAAGGGGGATCCGATTAATGGCAAAAATTATGGTAACAGGAGCAAACGGTTTTATAGGTGGTAGAATTTGCAGTGATCTTCTTAAATTCGGACATCATGTTACAGGTATATCTTTGGGAAAAGAGTCTGACATACAACACCCTAACTACCGTTACATTGCTGCGGATATATCGGATTTGCACAGGATACGAACAATTTTTATGGAAAATGAAATGGACATACTTCTTCATTTTGCCGCCATTGCTCATGCCGTAAAAGGTTTCAAGGTTTCGGCCGAAACATATAAGAGGGTGAACTACTTAGCGGCCAAAAATATATTTAAGTGTGCTTTTGAAAAGAATGTCCGTATTTTTTTCGCCGGCACTGTCGATGTATATGGTGCCGGTAAAGGTAATGAATGGAGAGAAGATGTCATACCTCATCCTGTGAATGAATACGGAAAGTCGAAGTTTACGGCTGAACAATACCTGCAGAAATTATACGAGAAAAAGAAAGATTTATATCTGATAGGAAGGTTGGCTCCCGTGTATGCTGCGGATCGCCTGGTGGATATTTATAAAAGGTTTTATTTGAAATATCCTAACCTGGTTTTTTCATTGGGAACCAAACCGGAGTATTCGTTTCTGGCGCTTGATAATCTTTCAAGGTTTGTATGCAGGTGGGTGAATGGCGAAAAAACCGATGGAAACATAATTAATCTATGTGATGACCGTAGTATACAAGTACAAGAAATAATTGCACTGGAAAAAATTGAAGGTAGAGCGGAATATGTAATTAAAATACCTGCATTTATAGCTAAGGTTGCCGCTGCTATTGCCCGAAGAATGCTTTTTTCAAAAAGTAAAGCGGAGTTAGGTTTATCTCTTACAAAACTTTTTTGCCCCTTTAAAATAAATAATATGCAAATAAAAAATACCGGGTGTTGCCGCACCGGTATTGATGAAATAGTATATGGAAACAAGGGTGTAAGATGAAAATACTGATTGTTACCCAGTACTTTTGGCCGGAGGATTTTAAGGTAAACGATATAGCGAAATATCTTAAAAAACGAGGTCATAACGTGGAGGTTCTGACCGGGATACCAAATTACCCCGGCGGACACTTCTATAGAGATTATGGTGTCTTTAAAAAAACGAAGGAAGAATATGAAGGAATAAGTATTCGCAGAGTACCAATCGTTCCTCGTGGCGGCGGGAAAAATGATTTGAGGCTGGTGCCCAATTATCTAAGCTTTGTTTTGTCAAGCTGTTCGGCGATTATGTGTATGACCGGAAATGAATATGATGTTGTTTTTGTGTTTAATGTTTCTCCCATTACACAAGCATATGCGGCGATGCTCTTAAAAAAATTAATTAAAATACCTATTTGTATGTATATATATGACTTATGGCCCGACACATTGTTTTCTCATGGATTAAACCGAAATATATTCAGAAAGCCGGCTGTGGCGGAATGCTCAAGAATATACCGTAGTTTTGACAGACTGCTCATCACATCACATGGATTTGAGAAACGACTCATAGACTATGGTTGCCTTGTAGAAAAGATAGAGTATATACCACAGTGGGCGGAAAAAATTTATAAACCTATGGAACCTACATACCGGATACGTAAAAAATTTGGTATTCGAAAGAGCGACTTTGTTGTTATGTTTGCAGGAAACATGGGGTTTGCACAAGACTTGGAAACTGTTGTTGAAGCGACTTCGTTTACATTGAAAAACAGTACTATAAAATACATATTTGTGGGAGACGGTACTGAAAAACAGCGATGTATTCAATTATGTAAAAGGACAAACCCGGATAATTGTTATTTTCTGGAGCGCCAGGCAGCCGAGAGTATGCCGGAGGTCATAGCCGATGCTGATGTGATGCTGGTTACTTTGCGTGATAAAGATAATTATTCTCTTACTTTGCCGTCAAGAGTACAATCTTTTATGGCATGTAAAAAACCTATTCTTGTTTGTGCCGGCGGTGAGGTTGCAAAAGTTGTGGAAGAGGCGGGTGCCGGGTTGACTTGCGGTGCGGGGCGCTCCAGGGATTTAGCCGATATAATCATGCGTATGGCGGATATGAGCGGAAAAGATCGTAGTAAATATGGAGAAAACGGATTTTCTTATGTACATAAAACGTTCGATGAAGATAAGCTGCTTTCAGCTGTCGCCCAATCACTCGAAGGGCTGCCCGAGAGAAAACAGGTGAAAGAATGAAGTTTAAAATATTATCCGTTGAAGATTATGAGATGGTACATCTTAACACTCCGGTCCTTTTTATAGCACATAAAGGTGATGTAATTACTTATATAAAAGATGGGATAAATTATAAAATCAAAATGCCCCGTCAGATACCGGGCATTTTGAGAGGGGCAATGTGTTTTAGAAAACTTCGCAGGCTTTTTAGGTTGGATAAAGCCGTAATAATGGAAACAGACGGAAATTTGGTTTTGTTCAGGCAACATGAAATATGGCGGTATTCCTTTTTGAATGGAGAATGGAACAAAGCGGATATCCGGCTTGATTGTCGCAACCCGATGTACAATGGTGTTTTGCGTATTCAGAACGGAGATTTGTATGTGGGTGAGTATGGTAGCTTTTCCAAAGAAGGTAAAAAGATATACAAAAGCATGGACAACGGTGCAACATGGGCATGTATCTACACTTTCCAACCCGAAGAGATTCGGCATATACATTGCCTTGCGTGGGATAATTATGAAAATATGATATGGGTGTTTACAGGTGATAAAGATTCTGAAAGCAAAGTACTTTGCTTTGATATGGATTTTAAAGTTGTTGAAGTTGTAGCTTGCGGGAGTCAGAAATGCAGATCCTGCCACGTTATGTTTTCGAAAGACAGTGTCGACTGGATTATGGATTCACCAAATGAGATGGTCAGGCATGTAAAACTTGACAGAAAATCAAGACGAATAAAAATTCTGGATTCATTTGCAGGGCCTGTATGGTTTGCACAAAAATTAAGTGACGACTGTGCCGTGGCAGCCTCTGTACAGGAAATCGGAGTATCCCATACGGACAATAAATTGCACATATATGCAAGCTGTAACATGTCCCACTGGGAAGAAGTTGCTGACTTTCAATATGACGGTTGGCCTAAAGGATATTTTAGATATGGCACAATGACTTTTGCTAGGGGTAATAGCTGCGAGAGTATTTATGTGTCCTGTGAGGGTGTAAAAAAGTATGACGGAAAAAGTTTGTTGTGCAGGTTATGGGAATAAAAAAGCTTGTGATACCGGGTATCCGGATAGGAAAGATGATAACAATCCGGCAATCAGTATAATTATGAGTGTATATAATAACAGCTCTACAGTGGGAAAGAGTATGGATTCAATTATTGCTCAGACTTTTACCGATTGGGAAATGATTGTTTGTGATGACGGTTCTATAGATGATTCCTATATCATTTTAAACGAATATGCCAAAAAAGACTGCAGAATAAAAGTCATACGAAATATTAAAAACAGAGGGCTTGCTTACTCATTGAACCATGCCATATCCGTATCAAGAAGTAACATACTGGCAAGACAAGATGCCGATGATTATTCCGCACCAAATCGCTTGGAAGTACAGTACAGGTTTGTTATGGAAAATCCAATATATGCGATAGTAGGTACGGGATGGTACAATATAGAAAGTACCGGGATGATCAAAAAAGCCCTTGCTAAAGAGAAACCGAATGCTCGTGACTTAATACCGGACGGAGGTTTTATGCATCCTACATGGATGATGAGAAAGGATGCGGTTGAAAAAGTGGGTTTTTACACCGTACGTAAAGAGACAATGAGAAGCCAGGATTACCACCTCATGTTAAAACTGTATGGAGCGGGTTACATTTCGTATAATATCCAGGAACCACTGTATTATTATACCGCCGATAGCAATACATTTAAGCGCTCAAGGAACCTAAAAAGGGTAAAAGGACTGATGTGGATAAGGTGGGATGGTTACAGACGTAATAAGTTTCCCTTTTGGGCATATGGATATGTTCTAAAACCGTTGCTTGTTAACTTGATACCCCGCAGCTTGATGCATAAGCATTACAGGAGAAGATACTACGGGAAGTAGCATATAAAATATACGGAGATGGTATGTATAATAAAAAAATACTGATGATTACCAATGACATTAATTACAGTGGTTCGGCAAAAATGCTCGCATATATTGCAAACGGCCTGTGTGACATGGGAAACAGGGTTATTGTATATACATATGCGGGAGGAAAACCTTACTATCCTTTGAATTGTAATATTGAATACATACCTGCTATAAAAGCGCGGAAAAGTTACCTTGACAAGATGGTTTATTTTTTAGACATTAATAAAGTGATAAGAAAAAAAAGACCCGATGCCGTTGTTACCTTTTCACCTAATTCAAGTGTGTTTTCTATCTTATGTACCGCTTTCACCCGCATACCGGTAATTGTTTGCGAAAGATGCGATCCATATACTGAAAAAGGGTTTTTACTTCGGTTTAAAAGAAGTATTTACAATTATGCGGAAGGTGCGGTATTCCAGACCGAGGGTGCAAAAAAATATTATTCGAAAAGGCTACAGAAAAAAAGTGTAGTGATTGGAAACCCGGTTACATCCTGTAGGATTGAAAGAACTCCTGCTAATAAGCGAAACAATGATATATCTTTTGTAGGACGTTTTTTTGTAAAACAAAAACGTCAAGATATCATGTTAAAAGCTTTTCAGAAAATTACAGCGGAAAATGATCTGGTACGGCTTGTATTTTACGGAGGGGGACCCGATCTGCCACACATCAGGCAAATGGCTGAGCAGATGAATGTATCCCACAAAGTTTGCTTTATGGGCGAAGTAGGTAACATTTTGGAGGCAATAAAAGACACTGCAGTATTTGTGTTAACCTCGGATTATGAGGGTATTCCCAATGCGCTGATTGAAGCTATGGCTGTAGGGCTTCCTGTTGTGGTAACCGATTGCAGTCCGGGAGGTGCACGATTGCTAGTGGAAGACATGGTAAACGGGCTGCTTGTGCCTGCAGGAGATGTAGACAAGATTGCTCAGGCGGTTCTTTTTATGCTGAATAACTCTGATTTTGCCGATGCTTGCGGTAGTAAAGCACAGCAAATAACCGAAACCTATTCATCGCAAAAAATTTTGCAAGAGTGGAACGAATATATACGAAAGGTAATGGGTAAATGAGAAGAACTATCAGCATAAATAACTTTATCATACAGTTCTTTAGTTTATTTATTTTAGTTTTATTATTGCTGTTTACCTTTCAGACATGGAACGATTCTATTAAATATGAGAGCTGGTATGATACCATAGCTTTATTATCCATTATATTTCTTATATATCAATTGATGATATTTTTGGAATTCAATACATCTTATTCAGACTTTCGGCTTTGGTTTATTATTTTGTGCCATATCTTTATGTTCGGTCGTGTGTATTTGCGTGCTCTACATCTTGATACGGATATTTTTTGGGATATAATGTCAAGATTTTCATCCCGAACACTTTATCATACAGGGTTATTTGTTTTATGCTGCATTCAAGCTTTATTCATCGGATTTACTATAAGAGGGAAGAATATATCATCAAAATTAAAACGGTGGAAATATTTAAATGGATTATCAGAAGAGTCGATAAGCGAATTGATGTTAAGATCAGGTATTTTATTGTTTATTT
>CAZJOD010000162.1:0-8185 GCA_964547525.1 uncultured Clostridiaceae bacterium | reverse complement strand
TAACCTTTGCTTGCTTCATTAAATTCTCCTATATTACAATAATTAGTAGATAATTAATTATAATTTTGAGAGAATTTATAAAAAGCATAGCTAGGATAGAAAAATGAAAAGATTAAAAAATTTAGCCTTTCTTTTCAAAAGAGCTTGGAAAATTTCACGAACATATTTTCTCGTAACGGCTGTAAGAAGCATATTTACAGCCTTAGTTTCTCTTGTAAATATTGCGGGCTTGGGATTTGTTATAAGTGCGCTTATTTTAGGTGAAGCAATAGAAACGGTATTAAAGCTGATTATAATCTATTTATCTGTGAATCTTGCAATATCTCTGATAAATCAAGCTCTTGAGCTTTGGAAAAACAACGTGATGCGAAAAGAAAGCAATGTGTTGCAATATGAATATATGGAGGATTGCCTTAATATTGATTATCACTATGTTCAAGACGGAAAGATATTGAATTTGAAGCAAAAATCTATGGGATCACAACCTGCTTTTTTCTTGGATAGGTGGGGAGAGTGCTTTAAATATATAATACAGTTTATAGGGATAATATTTATCTTTTCGGTATTATCTCCAATATTTGTGGTTGTTATTATTGTGTTATCTACAGTGCTTGTATTGCTCACGATATACATGCAAAAATGCGATTACGATTTCAATAACGAAAAAACTGAAGATGAACGTAAGCTCAAATATTTATACGACGTAATGACGGGATACAAATATGCAAAAGAAATTCGCATAAATAATGCAAATGAGTACATAAAAGGCAAATATGACGCTGTATTTCAAATGCAAATGCAAAAACTAAAGCAATTACTTCGCAAAAAGCTTGGTGTAAATTTGCTTAGTGTATTTCTCTCTATTGTTCAAACAGCTGTTATGTATCTATATTTTACATATCAGGTTTCTAACGGACAGATAGACATTGCAGAATATACTGTTTTGCTTGCTGCAACAACACTTTTCACCTCTATTTTGCTTTCTTTTTTCAAAAATCTTGGTTTCATAAATAACAATATAAAGGCAATAGAATTTTACCGTGAATACGAACAAACGGTAAAAAACAACAGCATCACAAACGTCAGCAATAAATTAAACGATGTTAATCTTAATTTTTCAAATGCAACAATAAAATTTGAAAATGTTTCGTTTATCTATCCAAATACAACCGAGTATGTTTTGAGAAATATAAACATTGAAATTACCGCAAATAAAAAGTTGGGTATTGTCGGGCTGAACGGCTCGGGTAAAACAACTTTAATAAAGTTGCTTTTGCGAATATATCACCCCACTCAAGGAAGAATCACACTAAACGGAGTTGATATTGCAGATATTCCTTATAGGCAGTATACAAGCCGTATCGGGGTGGTGTTGCAGGATTTTTCGCTATTTGCTTACAGTCTGAAAGAAAACATTATTTTTGACGGTGATTTTAACTTCGAAAAACTGCATGAAGTTATAGATAAGAGTGGACTTACAAGCAAGGTTGAAAAATTGCCTAATGGGATTGATACAGCAATATATCGTGAACTTGATGATAACGGCATAGAGTTTTCCGGTGGCGAAGGTCAAAAGCTTGCCTTTGCTAGAGCATTATATAAAAACGCTGATATACTTATATTAGATGAGCCGACCGGTGCGCTTGATCCAATTGCTGAATATCAATTATTTTCACGGTTAAATGATGTATCAGACAACAAAACTACAGTTTTTATCTCTCACCGTTTATCTTCAACACATTTTTGCGACAATATTGTCGTTTTACAAAACGGAAGTATTATCGAACAGGGCAGTCATGTGGAGCTTATGAACCAAAACGGTTTTTATGCGGATCTTTTTAACACTCAAGCAAGGTATTATAAAGAAAGCAAGGTGAACTTATGAAGAGATTTAAAGAAAAGCTAACTGCACCGATAAAAATTTTCAAAATCATCAGCAAATACGAGCCGTTATATTTTGTGTTAACTCTACCTCAAATACTGCTTTCTTCCATATTGCCGCTTTTGTATGTTTATTTTCCAAAGCTTTTTATAGAGCAACTGACAAACGGTAATGACTATTCCGAAATTGTCAAAACAGTATTGCTTTATATCGGCATATTATTGGTTATTAATATAATGAACTTGTTTCTTTCAAACAAAGGTGATTTTCATGTTGACAGATTTTCCAAAAAGCTGTGGCAGGAAACAGGAAGCATTACTATGTCGTTACCACTTGAAAACATGGAAGGTGCAAATTACCGTGACAGACTCGCACTGGCAAACAACATAACCAAAATTACAGCCACTGCAGGTCTTTTACAAAGTATAATTGCCAACATTATAACCATAATCGGTCTTGCGGTAATCATTACCGGGCTTGATTTTATCTTTGTTTTGCTTGTGCTTGCAACTCTTTGTGTTAAGATTTTGTTTGTTTACTTAACTTATAAGCATAACGAAAAGCGCCGAAAGCTTTTGGCCGCAAACGACCGTATAGGCAACTATTTAATCGGGGCTGCATATTTCAATCAAGGTGTGGCTAAGGAAATTAGAATAAACAATCTAAACGGTTGGTTTATGGGGAAGATTAAAGGATACCGAAACGAGATGCTGCGATTGCAATATGGCAATTTCAAAAGAAATGCCTTGTTCGAAAGTATAACCGCTGTAATAATGGCATTGCAATCACTGATGATACTGTGGATTTTGTCTATGCGTTTTATAGATAAAACCATAAGTATAGCAGATTATACCATGTATTTTAGTGCAGTAACAACGCTTACCATTACACTGTCTACTATTGTCGAGAAGATAGGTGAATATAATCGTCATCAATTGAAACTATCAGACTTCGGAGCATTAAAGCAAATTGATGAGAATATTACAAGTCGTTTGCAGACATCAATGAATAGCACCGAGATTGTATTTGACAATGTGTCGTTTGCATACCCCAATACAGAACATTTCGTTCTTAATTGCATCAATATTCGCATTACAGAAGGCGAAAAGCTATCGGTAGTCGGGCAAAACGGCGCAGGAAAATCGACTTTCATCAAGTTGCTATGTAAGTTTTACAAACCGACAAGTGGTAAAATCACGATCGGTGGAGTGGATATATGGGAAATTAATAATGACGAATACAATAAGCTTATCTCCGCTGTATTTCAGGATTATCAAAATTTTTCTTTTACGCTTGGTGAGAATGTGTCAATGGGACAGAGTGTTGCACAGGTAAATGATATTTTAAATGATATCGGACTTGGGAAACTACTTGATAAACTACCCTTTGGGGTTGATACATACTTATCCAGAATTTTCGACACAAATGGTGTCGAACTTTCGGGCGGTGAAGGGCAAAAGCTTGCAATTGCAAGAGCTGTTTACAAAAAAACGCCTATACTTATATTGGATGAACCGACAGCATCACTTGATCCAAAAGCCGAAAGTGAAATTTATGATAGCTTTTTCAAAGTTGCCCGTGATAAAACAACGATATTTATATCACATAGGCTTGCCTCATCAACCTCCGCAGATAAAATTGCAGTTTTTGAAAATGGAAATATAGTTGAATACGGAACCCATATGCAGCTTATAAATGAGAATAAAAAATATGCAACAATGTTTAATTTGCAAAGAGAATCGATTTTCACAGGGATTAGCAGGGGGATAATCCGGAATGTATAAATGATAGCATGCGTGATAATTACCCGGTCCCCATTCCATTGTATATTTAACGCTTATATAGAGCTGTGTTTTTCTATAAATTAGGCAATTGCATTATTTCAACTCCTCGACATAAAAGCACCCATTATCAATTCCCAAGTCAAATGACAATTGCTTAATAAATTCTTTCATTAAGTTTTGTTTTTCTCTCCAATAATTTTTTGCCTTATCGGTTACCATAGGGTTAGCATTTAAATATTTATATGAATAATTTAGAATATGATTAAAAGTCTTATGAAATGTTTGTATTTCTTGTGAGCCTTCCATCATACAATCCCACACAACTGACATAGCTCCGGTTTCATCTAATATATCGGCTTCCATCAAAATAATTAATTCTAATGGAGTATCTTTTATTGTCATAAGTTTTTTATTTGAATGATTTCTTACAAGATATGTAACAAAATTTATAAATTCTTTATCGTATCCGTTTTCATTTAGATATTTTTCGCATATAACTGCGCTATGTAGCGCATGATTTGAATTGTCAGATGAAAGAGCATATCCTACATCATGAAATATGGCTGATGTTAATATAGCATCTTTATCAATATGTAACTCGCTTTCGATAAGTCGGTCTGCCCACATATAAACTCTCTCAATATGATCTGACCGTTTCCTAAAAGGGAAAGATCCTATACTACTTTCTTCACCGTTGTTATTTTTAAGATAATTTTTAACGTAACTCAACATGGTATCATACATTTTGTAATCCTCGTAATATATTAGCGCTATATATAGGCAGATGGATTTCGAACACTGCTTAACTATGGAATAATCATTATAATTATTATTGAAAGATAGTGAAATTAGGGCGGAAATTCCGCCCCGATAATTATTCCTTTTCAACTATTATAACATTGATTCCTTGTTCGTCAAATGCTTTTAAGTCCTCCTCCGCTGCGTCCCAATCAGTAATCAATATATCCAATTTATTTGCAGGACAAATACTGACTATTGAATCAAATCCTATTTTTTCTGTTGGAAACAATCCGATAGTTTCTTTTGAGCTGTCAATTACTGCATTCCAAAAACTTATTGCCTGTGATTTTTGAATTGACAGACCAAATTCCGGTGATATGCAAGCGGAAGTAATAAAAGATTTATCAAATCTTAATCGCTTAATCATATCAATTGCAAATGCGTCGTAACAGGTTCCTTTGTTATCCATTTCTCCGCCCAAAAGAATTACAGAGATGTTATCCTTTTTTCTTAATTCTTCAGCTATAACAATTGAATTTGTAACTACACGAATTCGAATATCAGTTGGTAAGTTCTGTGCCATAAAAAATCCCACAGTTGCTTGGATAATAAATATAACATCATTGTCTTTTATCATTGAAACCGCTTTTTTTGCTATTGCCATATAGTTTTCTTTAATTTCCACAATATCTTTACAAGTGATTTTTGGCGGCTTGCCGAAAGCAATTTGTCTTGTAGGAATTGCACCTCCATGTGTTCTTTTCAACATTCCTTTTTCTTCAAGCATTCTCAAGTCTCGTCTTGCAGAATCAACGGAAACATTGAATTTTTCTTGTATCTCACCAATCGATATTCTACCGTTTGTAGATATAATGTCCAAAATTGCTTGGTGTCTTTCTTCAATAAACATAGGTATATGCTCCTTTGCTTTATGTTTAAGATAATTTAGTGTCGACCTAATTCATCTTTATTCACATTATATAATGAATATTAATAAAAGTAAACAATATTTGTAAAAAATACATTAAAAAACATTAACAAACATGAACAAACCTATAAAGCTGTTGCTATCTTCTATAACATTAGACCGCCGATAAAAAGGAAAATTACCATAAAACGGAGAATAATAATGATAAATGAAACTGCTTTAGATAGAATGATTAACACGTAACGATGAGCTGTTTTAAGATATAAGAGGTGTTTATGGGTTTCATCGCTATCCAATGTCATTAATCAGTGAAAAATATCGGGTGAAAATGCCACCCGATATTTTTGCATTATTAAGCATATTCCTTTAATTTTTCAACCAATTTGATAAACCTAATTGTTGGTTTAATTCTCAGCACATTTTTAACTTTAACTTTTCAATTTCATTTTTCGGCCAGTCCACGGTAGAGCCATCAACAGTACTATAATCCGTAGCAAGCACATCTATAATCCGCTGCCACGCCATTATTGCATTTTGATACTGGCCAAGTTTGGTATAAAGAAAAGCAAGTGAATAAACGGCTGACAGATCTCGAGGTTTTTTTGCAGCTGCAAATGAATTTTCAAAACATTGAATAGCCTTTTCGTATTCATTGATTCTATTAAATCTCTCGCCAACTTCATATTGGCTTTTATGATTATTAATGTCAATATCACTCCATATCTTCTTTGCTTTTTCAATATTGCCACTTGCGAATTCGATATCACCTCTAAAAATCTTAGGAAGACAAGCTGAATACTCATCGTCGGCTTTCATCAGGTTTATCATTTCGTTCGCCCTGTCAAAATAACGCATTTCAATCATCGCTTCAATGAGCTGCTCATAAAGTTTTATATTACCGGGATATTTCAGTGCATATGGCTCGCAGATTAGCTAACTATATCACTCTTCATAATGGCCATTTTTAATTTTTCTAAGATTGACGAAAAGGAAAAATTATGTAATAATAACTATATTATTATTGAAGAGGAGCGCAACAATGATTTTGAAGTAATCTCAGATTAGCTGATAATAGGCTCAATAGTCCGATTGTTCGGGCTTTGTTTTGTTGTCGAAATTGGGATTACTTAACCGGATTGATTCGGTTTGTCATTGATTGCGCTATAATTATGTCCGGATAAAATTTTTTGCTATTAGATTGGATCCATTACGCATTAAGTAACTCCATTTTCGGCTATGAATTAATCGTTAAAATGGAGTTTTATTTTAGGAGGATTTATTATGGAACAAAAAATTATTAAAAGAAGATACAAGCTTCTTGCGGATTTCGCTGCAGTTCACAGTTTTCTAACCGATATTTATTCTATTGATACCTTGAACAGTTACCTTTTGCCGCAGTTTTTTGAATATGCACATACACATCCATATTTTCAACATCATTTGACGCATCGTTTCGGGCTTTGGGAGGATGACGGAAAACTTGTTGGTATTGCGTGCTTTGAAATGAACATGGGCGAATGCTTTATGGTAACTGACTCGAATCATATATTTCTATTAACAGAAATGCTTACATATGCAGAAAAGGAGCTGTCTGTTATAAATGACAACAAACAGACTCTTACTGTATGGGTGACCGATAAAGAAACGGACAAAATTGAATTATTGGTACGAAAAGGATATAAAAAGGTATATGCTGAACCGGTTCGGATTTTCTCCTATAAAAAGCCTTTTCTTGATGTGAAACTACCCGATGGCTTTTCTATAATTTCTTTAGAGGATGAAAACGATTATAAGAAAATCCATGATTGCCTTTGGAAGGGCTTTAATCACGGGGATAATCCTGATGACGATATTGATTGCCGAATGCTGATGCAAAGCGGCCCGAATTTTAGAAAAGATCTGCCTACTGTAATAAAGGCACCAAATGGAGATTATGCTTGTTTTGCCGGAATGTGGTTCGATGAAAGAAATAAGTATGCTTATCTTGAGCCCCTTGCGACTGTTCCTGAATATCGCAGGATGGGTCTTGCCACCATTGCTCTTACCGAAGGAATGAAGAAAACAAAAGCATTAGGTGCAACCTATTGCTTTGGCGGTGTGCCTGAATTTTATACTGCCATCGGATTTGAAACAATCTGTAATCGTGAAATGTGGAAAAAGGAGTTGAATTAAAAATGAATCCATCGATAAAGTTGCCGTTATTCATAATTACTAGAGCAGCGGTGTTGGAAAATCAACAACCTGTAATCTGCTTTTCCGTGAATAATACTGTTAGATGAAACTACTTTTCATAAAATAATTTTTATGTGTTATAGAGCTATTTTAGATATAAGAGGTGTTTATGGATTTATCAAAGGTTAAAAGAATTATTCTCGTTGGCAGTGCTGGCAGCGGCAAAAGTTGGCTGGCGAAACGGCTTGCCAATATTACAGATTACAAAATGATACATCTCGACTGTGAATTCTGGCAACCGGATTGGACCAAGACGCCAAAGGAAGAATGGATTGAAAAGCAAAAAGAATTTATCAAGGGGGAGAAATGGATCATCGACGGGAACTACAAAAGTTCGATGGAACTTCGGTTTGCCGCAGCTGATTTAGTGATTTTTCTTGATATAAACCGATTTGTCTGCATGTGGAGTGCATTAAAACGTCATGGTAAAAAGCGTTCCGATTTGCCTGACTACCTTGAAGAAAAGATGAATTTAGAGTTTATTGATTTTTTGAAATGGATTTGGTCATTTAAGAAAACCGGTAAAAGAAGGATACTGGATTTACATGAAAAGTATTCGGAAAAAGAGTTTTTGGTTCTAAAGAGTAGAAAAGCGGTAAGAGAATTTTTAAAGACGGT
>CAZJOD010000161.1:0-8206 GCA_964547525.1 uncultured Clostridiaceae bacterium | reverse complement strand
CAAATCCTGAACCGCCTGTACCGGATCACCCTTTACGTTCATTACCAAATATTATATTAACACCCCATATTGCCGGTACGGTGACAAACGGAAGGTATAGGATCGGAGATTATTCCGTCGATGCTATACGCAAATTTTTAGAAGGGAAACCCATCGAAGGTGAAGTGACCGAAGATCAACTGGCAACTTTGGCATGACACTAATAATTATTTAAAATGAGCGATTAGTAAAAAAAAGAGGCGGATAAACCCGCCTCTTAATTTTGTTTTATTAGCTTAAATCAGGTCTGACATAAGGTTTGAATTCGTTATTATTAAAGAAATCATTTATAAGTATTTCAAGACCTGAAGAGTAAAGCTGATTAATATATTGTTCCCACTCGGCGTTCATGCTGGAAATTTCACCTCTCCAAGAACGTCTTGCAAAATCACTTATGGCCGCATTTATTGTAGGACTTAATTCATTCCATTTTGCAATATAGTCGTCATACAGATCGAATCCCATGTTCATTTTGTTTATGTATTTATAAGGTTCGATACAGTACTTGGCTACCCAATTGCTATCATTAGCAAACTTATAGTACTGAGCTGCGCATTCGTGACCGTAATATAAAGTTTGGCCCCAGAAGCTTCCGCCCCACCATCCACCTCTTCTGTATTTTGGAGGTATTTTGGCTTCATCGGTTTTCATCATTCCACTTAACCAAGGTTCTCCGGACCATTTGTAATGAACACCTTCAATACCTATAAATACTTGCGAATTGAAATCACTGAACGGATCGCTGTAATAATCGTTCCACATAGTTAAAACTCTGGCAAGTTTTCCGTCTGTTACAGTAGCGGCAACATTCCAGGTTCTCCATTTGCCGTCAGCAAAGGCGTCAAGGCCATATCTTCTATTGCCCCAAACTTCTCCCGGTCCCTTAAGTACCGGCATACAAACAAATGTAGCGTCTTCAAAACCGTTTAACCATAAGCTTTGGGGAGGTTGTCTGTCCGAGTATTCCGGAAAATCCGGCCTGCCTATGTATTGTCTGTCCGCACCGAAGAAACCGACTTTACCGGTGAGCCATGTGGCAAGTAATACATCATACCAATATGCGCCTTCATCATATGATAATGTTCTCATATAACCTTTATCATGCATATCGGTAGCCCAGATCATATAATCTCTGTATCCGGAAAATGCATACCATGGAACAACATCTCCTGTTGATTCTTCCAAGTACAGATAGTTACCTTCTGATGAATTTACTCCGAACATTCCCCAATATAGATCGACCCAAGCCGCTCTGAAAGTATGATCCCATATAACGGCGGCATAAGTATCGTCTTCTCCGTTTCCATCAGGATCATCTTCGGTAAAGGCTCTGAATATATCGTTCATTTCATCGAATTCAAACATAAAATTAGTAATAAATAAATTCCCGTCGAATTTTCCTAATTTTTCATCGGTGAAATGAATGGGGGTTAATTCGGATGAAGGTATATCATATCCTATGTTTTCCAACCAATCCAACCTGAAAACAGGTCCGTTATAATAATTTTTATAGGTTGTCATAATAAAGGATATTCCGTAGTAATCTTCAGTTCCGGCAACATTGTTATAAACGAAGCTGGAAGGAGCGTTTTTCTCCATTTGTTCATAGTAGTAAGGAAAGTATTGCTTATACATAGACAAGGGCACCGTACGTGTAAAACCCTCATTGTAAAGCTGTACGGCATCCATGGGAGCATAGGGAATGTAACTGAAATCCGGAATTTCTCCCGCAGCTAACATCATTGTTAGCCCTTCGCCGTCATAATAGCTGATGTTCCATACTTTGAAGTCAACATTGTATTTTTCTTCAAGCATTAGTTCATCCCAGGCACCTTCTTCATAAGTGTCGCAAAAACCTGTTAACCAACTGATTTCATAAAACTCGGCAAATGGGTTTGCCTCAACCTTCGTCGTAGTAGTTTGAGCTGCAGTGGTAGTTTGAGCGGCGGTTGTTGTCGCTTTGGTCGTTGTTGCAGCAGTAGTGGTAGTTGTAGGGGTTGAGTCTTCCGGTTGCTCTTCCGTTTGAGAACAAGCAATCAAGGTTAACAACATTGCAGCTACTACCAACATGCTGAACATGCGAATAAAACGCTTAGACATATGTAATCCTCCTAAAAAAATAAGTTATTTGAAAAACACAATATTATTGTGTATTTTCCATATTTAATAAAGATTAATAATCTATTTATAGTATTGCATTGCTCATATAGTAATCCATTAAATAACGCTGCATACATATAATGGACACATGTATAATAGCAAAATATAGAAGTGATGTCAAGGAATTTAAAAATATTATTACAAACATATTACACCGATATACTATAGTAATAAATAATGTATGAAAAAGGAACAAAATTCCTATAGTCACAGGTATCTTACATTATTATTAATATTAAGTGACTTAAAATTATATATATATGAGCTGCATATTATAGAATTGTATATAGGTGACAAAGCATATAATGAATTTACTGTGCATCGCATTTTCAAAAGCAAGTTCCAAAAAATTTATCCTAACTCAAGCCCGAGACCGCATCGAGCGGCCTCGGACCGGCGTAAATTTTTTTTCAAAACAAGTTTTTCAAAAAATTTATCCTAACTCAAGCCCGAGACCGCATCGAGCGGCCTCGGACCGGCGTAAATTTTTTTTCAAAACAAGTTTTTCAAAAAATTTATCCTAACTCATGAAAAAGAGCGGTAAATTAATTACCGCTCTTTGTGACAAGGACCTATAATGTAAGTGAATAGCTATAAAATATCAAATAAAAGCCCGTAGACATAAATGTTTTAGGCTTTTACAAAATATCAGGTTAAACGAGATAGGTTTGTTTATGTTATTTGAAACTTTCATAATAACCTTCTAAGCATGTCTCACAAATCCGTTTAACCGAATGATTTCATAAAAACTCGGAAAAGAGATTTTCCTATGACGACATCCATAGCCTTCCTTTATTAAATATGTTACGGATTGCAATGTAACGGATTTACAGCTCTCCGATTAATAATTATCATGATACGGATAACAATTCATTAGTTATATTTAAGTGAGAGGTATGAATAAAAAAAGTTAAATAACAAATGTCAAAACGTCTATTATAATGCTATGATTTATATAACTATTTCTTGTTGCTATGTATATCTTAATAATTAAATATGTTTAAATTATACCAAGCGATATGGGTTATGTCAAGTGAAAGGTAGTTCGACCGACAACACCAAATGTTAGCAATATTGATAAAAAAATTCTTTACTCTAAGTTTCAATATGGTTTTTTGTTGTATTTCACAGCATTTGTGATAAAATATGTTAAAGCGATACTTAAAGGAAATCTTATTCGGTAATAGATAAACGGAGGAAAAACTAAATGCTAAAAAAAATAGACGATTATAAGCCTTGCAAAGGGCCTGTTTTAATGATAATAATGGATGGAATCGGAATTTCCGGGCCTAATTCGGGAAATGCGGTCTATCTGGCGAATACACCTAATTTGGACTCTTTAATGAAAAATTATCCGTATTTAGAGCTAAAGGCACATGGGATGGCTGTCGGACTGCCGAGTGATGAAGATATGGGAAACTCTGAAGTTGCGCATAATGCGATAGGTGCCGGTAGTGTTTACAGTCAAGGTGCCAAGCTTGTTAATAAAGCCATAGAAAGCAAAGATATGTTCAAAGATAAAGGTTGGAGGGAAATAAGTACAAATTGTTTAAAGCATAAATCCGTTCTACACTTTTTGGGACTGTTTTCCGATGGAAATGTTCATTCAAATATAAGTCACTTGAAAGAGATGATTTTGCAGGCAAAAAAAGACGGAATAACACAAGTTAGAATCCATATTCTACTTGACGGACGTGATGTGGGTGAGCGGTCGGCTCTAGATTATGTAGAACCGTTTGAAGATTTTCTCAATAGCGTTAACGACTGTGATTTTAATGCGATAATTGCATCCGGTGGCGGGCGTATGAATATAACTATGGACAGGTATGAAGCCAATTGGTCTATGGTGGAAAAAGGATGGAAGACTCATGTTTTGGGTGAAGGAAGAACGTTTTCAAACGCAAAGGAAGCCATTGAAACATATAGGGATGAAACCAACGTAATAGATCAGGATTTGCCTCCTTTCGTAATACAAAAAGAGGGTGTTCCTGTGGGAACCATACAAGATAACGACAGTGTAATATTTTTTAATTTTAGAGGTGACCGTGCAATTGAAATCAGCCGTGCATTTGAAGAGACCGACTTTAATATATTTAACAGGAAACGTTTTCCGAGTGTAGTTTATGCCGGTATGCTTCAATATGACGGAGATTTAAATATTCCCTCAAGATATTTGGTTAGTCCTCCCAAAATAAAGAATACAATGGGAGAGTATTTAGCTGCTGAGAATTTACCACAGCTTGCAATTTCCGAGACTCAAAAATACGGTCATGTGTCTTATTTCTGGAACGGAAACAGAAGTGGTAAATTTAATGAACAATATGAAAATTATATCGAGATACCTTCCGATATTATACCCTTTGAGCAAAGACCGTGGATGCAATCGGCACTTATAACCGATAGATTGATAAAAGAATTAAAAAGTTCCCAATACAGGTTTGCCAGGGTAAACTTCCCAAACGGTGATATGGTAGGACATACCGGTAATTTACAAGCGACAATAATCGGGGTTGAAGCTGTTGATCTATGTCTGGGAAGAATTCTGCCGGTTATAGACCAATTGGGCGGGATTGCCATTATTACCGCCGACCATGGAAATGCCGATGAAATGTATGAAACCGATAAGGACGGAACCCCCAAAAAGAATAAGGACGGCTCCTTCAAAGCAAAGACAAGTCATACTTTAAATAAAGTTCCGTGCATTATATACGACAACAATAAATTAAAGCAATATGATGTTGTACCGGGTGAATACGGACTGTCAAATTTAGCCGCAACCGTATTAAACTTACTAGGGTATGAAAAACCGGATCAATGGGATGACAGTATGATTAAAATAAAATAGACAAAATTTTAAACGAGGGTGTTTAATAAATCTTGAAAAAGTCACCCTCGTTTTTTGTTCTGTGAATTGTTTTCTATACTTATAATTAATTCAATAGATTAACCGATGGGAAATTTATATGTTTAAAAATGTTACGCACGCCGGTTTTTCAATTGAAGCGCTATAACCTGTATATTCCCCTAAGCCTGTTTCGGAGTTTATTGTAAAAGTATATAAAGAATCACTATGTTCGTTTGTTACAACAAGATACTTCCCCTGGTTGTCTATATTAAAATCTCTTGGCCAGTTTCCTATGGAAGGTACAAAGCCATTGAAAGTAAGTAAACCCGAAGAACGATTTCTTGAAAAAACTGTGATACTGTCGTGCCCTCTGTTTGACGCGTATATGAAACGTTCGTCCGCCGAGATTCGAATGGCCGAACACCATGTAATATCTTCGTATTGTTCAGGAATAGTAGATATATCTTGTAAAACGGTCAAAGCTCCCGTATGTATATCTGTTCTTAAAACAGTAACGGTATTATCCACTTCATTAATCAAATATGTGTATTTATTTTCCGATTCAAATAGTAGATGCCTGGGACCGGCTCCGGGATGTATTTTTACATAAGACGGATTGTTTTGCAGTAATAAACCGTCTTTTAATCTGTATATGTTAATTTTGTCGGTACCCAAATCCGTTACATATACAAAATCGGTACCGGGAAGTTGTTTAACGCAATGAGCGTGAGGTTCGTTTTGTCTTTTTGTGTTCACACTTTTACCTTCATGATATATTATATGACACAACTCTCCTAAGGATCTGTCTTTTAGAATCGGATATACGGATATCGAGCCGTCGGCATATCCTGCTGCCAGAAGAAATTTTCCACATTCGCTGACACTGATATGGCAAGGACCCGGACCCTTTGCCGGTTGTGAATTAATTAACCTCAAGCTTAAATCGCCGGTTATTTCAAAGACGCTGACACCGCCAAGACCGTTTCCGGATTCGTTAACAGTGTATAAATATTTGTTATCTTTTGAAATAGCTTGGTACGACGGTTTGATTAAACCGTTTGTTGTACCGATCGTTCTTACGGCACCGGTTTCAATCGATAAATCCATAAGATAAATTGAGTTTCCGTATGTACCCACATAAAAATACATTTTAATGCACCACCTTTAATAAATTAAAAAAGCCTGCTATGTTTGAAGCAGTCTAAAGCTCTATTGTTTTAGAATTCTATCGGATATTACTCTTGCGGCATATATCCCGCTTGCACCTGCTTGCGAAAGACCTCTTGTTATACCGGCTCCGTCTCCTATGGCGAATAAATTTGATATTTTTGTTTCTAAATTTTTATTTAATTCTAAGCGAGCGCTATAAAATTTTACCTCTACACCATATAAAAGAGTATCGTGATTAGCAGTACCGGGAGCGATTTTATCCAAAGCATAAATCATTTCTATTATATTGTCCAAATGACGTTTTGTTAGTACCAGGCTTAAATCTCCGGGTGTTGCATTCAATGTCGGTTTGGTGAAGCTTTGCTCCAAACGATGTTCGTTTGTTCGTCTTCCTTTAATGAGATCACCAAAACGTTGAATTAGAACTCCTCCACCTAACATATTTGACAAAGAAGCTATTCTTTTACCGTATTGATAAGGTTGATTAAAAGGATAGGTAAATTTGTTACTCACCAGAAGTGCAAAATTAGTGTTGTCGCTTCCTAACGATTGATCCGAATAACTGTGTCCGTTTACAGTAACGATACCTTCCACATTTTCAGAAACCACATGACCGTTCGGATTCATACAAAAGGTCCTGACCATATCCCCGTATTGTTTGGTACGGTACAGTAATTTTGATTCATATACAACATCAGTTATATGATTAAAAACGTTTGCAGGCAATTCCACTCTGACACCTATGTCAACTTGATTGTTAATAAGCTGGATCCCAAGCTTTTTACATTGGGTTGAAAACCATTCGGCTCCCGAACGTCCGGGTGCTACGATCAGATATTTGCACTCTAAAGTCTTATCTTTATAAAACAGCTTGAAACCACCTTCAGTGCGTTGTATTTCTTCTATAGAAATATTTAATAGAATATCTGTTTTGTCGGATAAATAATTGAACTGTTTTTTTAATATTTCCATATTCAATTCGGTTCCTAAATGCTTAACCGATGCCTTTAATAAGTGCAAATCGTTTTGTAAAGCAAGTTTTTCTAAAAATTGCGCTTCTTTCGACATGGTTGAATAACGTTTGTCAGTAGCTCCGAACTGCATATTTACGTTATCTACATATTCAATTAATTCCATAACGGTATCTCTATTTAAATAATCACCCAACCATCCGCCGAATTCCGTAGTAAAATTAAATTTGCCGTCGGAGAAAGCTCCTGCTCCACCGAATCCGTTCATAATACTGCATGTTTTACATCCGAGACATTTTTTTGTTTTATCCTGTACAACAGGGCATACTCTTTTTTCGATAGGATTTCCACGATCTATCATAAGTAATTTTATACCTGGATTTAATTTTAGCAATTCATATCCGGCCATGATTCCTGCGGTCCCGCAGCCGATTATTATTACATCGTAACTATTATTCATATTAATCAACCTTTCGTGTAATTCACATTGATTATAACATACGTTTGTTTATATTGAAAATGTTTCAATTTTATTTATCTGTTAATTATTTCATTGCAATAACTCGATTATTGTGAACAGGCATTGAAATCAGTCCGGTTTGGTTAGGATTTTCGATATCACGACATAAGGTACTAAGGTTCAATGCTTGTTTGATTATTTCACTATAATGATATCATTTTTTATATTTGCATTTAAAAAACCAAGTTTTATGATGAATTTAAATAAATACAGTGTTTATTTTGTGCAAATCGTCAAATAATAGTCAAATAATATAAGAAATTTCGCTTGTAATTGGTTGACTTGTAATATAATATAACTGTATGATATTAATTCGGTATGATGCATTCTAAACTATTTTCATCGGTCATATAGACCGATGTATGTGTTTAAAGAACTTTTTGTCATAAAAGGACCGGTATTACAGGATCTTTTGTCTTAAATGAGGTGTGTATAATGGAATTGTTACGGGTTTTCGACACTTCAAACTAAAAAATAGACCCTATTAAAATCAGGAAACGC
>CAZJOD010000160.1:4127-8233 GCA_964547525.1 uncultured Clostridiaceae bacterium | reverse complement strand
ATGTATCTTTATAATCGTATTTTCTGAAATATTTATATAATTCCAATAATAAATTTCCAAGTCTTATGGGTTTTTTATCATCAGATACAATTTCCTCGATTAATTCTTTGAATATGGGGATGAATTCTTCTTTTACCACGTTGTCGGTTGTGTTGCTTTTGGAACGATACACTTGTGAAAAAGGAGTTTTTAAATGTTCGAAAGGTTCTTCTGTTCCCCATAAAGGAACACTGATCAATTTGGTATCCGAAGGCAATTCAAAGGTCTGCGCAACAAAAGGGTTCATAACAATACTATAGACAGTGTAATCAACCTTATCCAAATTTTTTATCAAAGCGTCACACCAAGTACTGACTCCACCCGAATGGTGGGGATATGTTCCTTCTGTTGTAAGCATTACCTTTATATTCTTTGCCATCGACCTCACCCAACCTTATAATGTTTGTTTATTTGAATCGTATACCAGCTTTAACGCCGGTTTGATCCTTTGAATGTTAATTTCCATATCTTCGTTAATGTCTATTCTTATACCTTTTTCATCATTGCTCATTCTACCGTTTTGGTATTGTGCGGTATAAGCTTCGGTATCGTTTAAAACAAGATACCCGTGTCCGTTGGGTTTATCATTTAGAAATTCTCCTATAAACTTTTTACCGTCTTCCCAAAAATATATCCCCAATCCTTCTTTTTTGTCATTTATAAAATCGCCTATGTATTTATCACCGTTAGCCATAGTGTATATCCCATGTCCGTTCATTTTTCCGTCTTTATATTCACCTACATATTTACTGCCGTCTATAGCTGTAAATGTACCGTGTTTGGCTAAATATGTTTCCGGCAGACCGGCATATACCGTTTCCAAATCTTCTTCGCTATTTACTTGTATAGTTTCAATCACATTGTCGTTTTTATCATAAACCTTTAGTTGGCCCTGCAATTTACCGTTATTAAATGTACAGGTATACTTTTTTTCGTTAGGGAGTATATATGTGCCGGATCCGTCTTTTTCATTTGCCACCCAATTTCCCATATACTTTGCGCCGTCGGCCCAAAGATATACTCCCTCTCCCCACATCATGTCTTCTTTGAATAAACCTACATATTTTCTTCCGTCCGGCCATACATATGTACCATATCCGTCTTTTTTGTCATTTACGAAGTTTCCTTCATACTTCTCACCGTCAGGGAAAGTATACACACCGTCCCCTTGCTTTTTATCGTCCTTATATTCACCTTCATAAACACTTCCGTCCGGAAAAACAAATCTTCCGGTTTTAACTCGAATACCCATAAATATCACCCGGTTTTGACTTATTGTCCTTAAATACATTTTTTATTCCTACCATACTCCGCTTCATATCGGTTCAAACCATACAAACCTACAGGCAATGATTTTACTGTAGGTTGTACGGATTACCCGGCCATGCATCGTTAACAGCTTTGTTTGAGCTTTGAACGGCTTCAAAAAACACTGTCAGATTAAACACTTTACCTTGGTATTCATTACCGGTTAAAGCTCCGATTAAGCAAACATCGGAATCGAACCAAATCGTACGATCTAAAAGTGACGTTCCGGAGTAAGTACCCGAAACGGGTTGGTAATAGTAAAAATAGCCATCTGTACCCTCTATCCAATCGGCTCCTACATTGAAAGATACATTCTCAGCCGAAAGCTCCCAATTGGCTTCGGTTTCCAAAACTATTTCCAATGCTTTACCCTCAACCTCCATATAGTTTACATAATGCCAAATAGCATCTTGCATTTCATCCGAGGTGTATCCTCTGTTTAAAAAGTCACCGTTTATTATATAAACGATCTTTTCCCAAGGTATATTCTCCCAATAATGATGGCTGTCTACTTCGTCATACCAATCCGGATTTGACAGGGGATCATATATCTGAACGGGGTATGTAACACCCTTTACTATCGACTCCCATTTATCTAAACACCATGAACTGTAAACCGTATTGTTTGATAACAGGTCGGTGTTGCTTAAGTTTGTGAAGGTACTGTCTATATACGCCTGATTACTGGGCCAGCCTACATAAAGATTTCCTGTGGCAACCGGTCCGTTCGATCCGGTAAAACCGTGACCGTCCGAATCCCACTCAACCGCTAATAACTGAACCGTTTTTCCCGTATATACCACCAAGACTCTTAATGTGTTTGGAAGCCACCTTTTATCAATTTTAGCCCTGACATATATGGATTTTGTTCCGTTGTTTATAACTTGAAGATCCAAATCGTTACAATCTCCGGGGTTCCAGTTTTGGGCTATCATCTGACCTACACCTACTTGCCTGTCTGCGGATATTTGAACGGTTCCTGCGACGAATTCATTATCCGGAACCGCTGCCGTAGCGTTAAACCATGCCATTGTGGTTCCACCTATAATCGCTGCAAAAAAAGCAAATGTTATAATTCCCGCAATTAGACTTTTTTTCATTTAAGGCCGTCTCCTTTCTCCCGGGTTTTCGGATATTCTCTAATCCGAAAACCCTAAGTTGTTATATCTCCGATAATTATTTTTAATACTGTTAAATTTCCTTCAATTTAATCCTATTAGTACGGATTATTAGCCCATGCATCATCCACCGCTCCGTTTGAGCTTTGTATCGAATCAAACACTGTGGTCAATTTGAAAACCTTTCCTTGATACTGATTGCCTGTAGAAGGACCGTCCAAGGTTACTTTAAGGTGTAATGTCACTGTACGATCTTCTTCGTTTTCAACAGTATACGATCCACCTATGGGAGCGTTGTAATACCATTCGTTACCGACTCTGGTCCAGTTTAAAGCCGCATCATTATCAAAGAATGTCCATGTTACAACGTCTTCATCCGGATCCGGATTGAATTCGGTTACTCCGTCGTTTTCATACCATCTACCGGTTATGGTAGCTCTCAAATAAATTGATTTGGTTCCGATGTTTTTTATAGTAAATTCCTTTTCGGCCACATCTCCGGGATTCCAGTTTTCCTGCATTGATTGAATAGGTTCAATTGTTTCGTCGGCACCGATCTCAACGGTACCTGCCGTAAATTGGTTTTCAATGGGTTCCGCCGCATCTGTAAACCATGCCATTGTAGCTCCTCCGATTAAAGTCGCAGATATTGCGATTATCAATACGCTCATAATAATGTTCTTTTTCATGTTCATATCCTCCTGATAATGATTTAGCTATTTGCTACCGGAGCTTTTTAGGCTCCGGTTTTCATAGGTTTTTTACAAACCCTTTTGTTTTCGTGTTCATTAATCCTGTTAGTACGGATTATTTTCCCATGCATCATCCACCGCTCCGTTTGAGCTTTGTATCGCATCAAACACTGTGGTCAATTTGAAAACTTTTCCTTGATACTGATTGCCTGTAGAAGGACCGTCCAAGGTTACCTTAAGGTGTAATTTCACTGTACGATCCAGAGCGTTTTCCACAGTATACGATCCGCCTATGGGAGCATTGTAATACCATTCGTTACCGACTCTGGTCCAATTCGCCGCCGCATCGTCATTAAAGAATGTCCATGTTACCACGTCTTCGTCCGGATTCGGATTGAATTCGGTAACTCCGTCGTTTTCATACCATCTGCCGGTTATAGTGGCTCTCAAATAAATTGATTTTGTTCCGGTGTTGATTATGGTAAATTCCTTTTCAGCCACATCGCCGGGATTCCAGTTTTCCTGCATCGAATCAATAGGCTCGATTGTTTCGTCGGCACCTATCTCAACGGTACCTGCTGTAAATTGGTTTTCAATGGGTTCCGCCGCATCTGTAAACCATGCCATTGTAGCTCCTCCGATTAAAGTCGCAGATATTGCGATTATCAATACGCTCATAATAATATTCTTTTTCATTTTCATATCCTCCCGTTTCATTTTAATTCATATATTTTTAAGGCTTCCAGCCTAATGTTTTCCCGGTATTGCCGCTTGGGCAATACCTTTTTATTGTCTCAAACCCTACAAGTTTTGGTATTTGTCAGTTTATCTGCCATGCGTTTGTCAATCCGGGTTCTACATTTTGCGAATACCATTTGGCAATATATAAGATCCCGTTATGATAAACCTGATCATCTTTTACGTATATATTGAAGAATCTCCACTCTTG
>CAZJOD010000160.1:983-4027 GCA_964547525.1 uncultured Clostridiaceae bacterium | reverse complement strand
CGTACGGATTATCAGGCCAAACATCATTTACCGCTCCGTTAGAACTTTGTACCGCATTAAACACCGCAAACAGTTTAAATACTTTACCTTGATATTGGTTATCGGTATCGTTTCCATTAAGGCAAACCTTTAAAGTCAGTGTTCTTTGCCTTTCAGTTACGTCAGCCTGGGTGTAAGTTCCCGGAATCGGGTTGTTGTAGTACCATGCCGTTCCGGCTTTCGTCCAATTATTATCGGAGCCTTCTGGGTGCAGCTCCCAAGTTACAACACCTAAGTCCGGGTCGGGTAGAAATTCTGTTATACCGTCCGATAGATACCACTTACCTGTAAAAATTCCTCTTATGTAAGCGGTCTTGGCTCCGGTATTTATAATGGTGTATTCCTTTTTAGTGCAATCCCCCGGATTCCAGTTCTCCATTACCTCAGCAGGAGGAAAAATCGTTTCTTCGGCTGATATTTCCACGACTCCTGCTGTAAAATCATTATTTATAGGTGCTGCGGAGTCTGTAAACCAAGCCATTGTAGCACCTGCCACTGTCATTGCCGAAACGGCCGTCAGCAGTATTACTAACAATACGCTCTTTTTTGGTCCATGCATTTTTAACACCTCCGTTCTCAAAATTTCTTTCTTCACCCCTTTAAGGGTTAATTACTTGTTACTGTTACTTTTCGTTATCTATTCCTTTTAGCAAATCATTCAATATATCCGATGAATCGGATTGATTCTTTGTTTTTCCGGTATTATGATTTCTTTTCTGTTCTACACCGAACGCTTTTATTCCCGGATCCACGGCTTTATCATCATCCATAAAAACCAAGAGACTTTGCAGCATTGATACAATGTACTGCTTCTTTCTTTTTATTCTTTCATCATAGAATTTGGATTCTTTTTCAAACTCAGCTTTGAGATTTTTTACATTCTCTATGGTTTCCCTTATTTCGCGCTCTGTATTTTCTTTTATAAACCTTACGGTTTCATTTGCCTTTTCTATTGCAAAGTCTAAGTATTCTTCCGATCTCATTTGCGATTCGTTTGATATCTGTAGCTTTGCCAGTTGTTGTTTAAGCTCTTGCTCCTCCAGTGTGTACTCATCAATTTTCTTTCTTAATATACCTATTTGCGAGTACAATTCTTCAACCGGTTCGGAAGTTTTTGTTTTATTTACATCTTTAAAAAATAATCTATTGTTATCTGACATTTACAGATCCTCCTCAACATATTCATACTCACTAAGCTTTGAATGTAACTCTTCTTTTAGTGATGAAACCGACCTGTCAAGATTCTCATCTTCAATTTTCTTTTGGTATAAGGCGTTCATCAGCTCTTTTTCAAGTTTTACAACTTGGACCTTGTAGCGGTACAGTTTTTCAATTGATTCCATCTGAACCGCAGTTATCATTCCCTCTACTTGCCCTTTTACATCGCTTCCGGTTAAAGCTTTAATCTTTAATGTTTCTATAGATTCTTTAAGGCGATTTATATTCTCACGTTTTTTTATCAATATGTCCTGAAGCTCTCGAATGGTTTCGAACAATTTATTACGCTCGGTATCCGAAGAATCACTTTCGCGATTATTTAACTTGGGAGGCTCTTTCATAAAAGATACTTCGGAATTTTGTGAACCCTTTTGGTTTTCCGGTATGTTAGTAGAATTAATTTTCTGCAATACGGGTTCCTCCCTTCGTTCCTGCTTGGTTATTTTATCGATTATATTTTGTACTTCAACAGTCCGGGCGTTGATCTCACTGTCTTTCATACTTCCGATCGCTACATTGTGTTGTGTTTTTAATGCGGCGGTACCCGATATCTTTTGTTCTGTTTTTACCGCTTCTTCAAAAATAACTTTCGAAGGTCTTATAATGTCCGAATTTTTAACTGTTTTCGGTCGATCGTCAACCGGTGTTTTCTCAGTCTTTTTTAAGTTTTCAAGTTCCGCCGCGGTACTTTTTTCCCGCTCGTTTCCGGTTAGTTTGGACAGTTCCTTTTCAGATCTTTCCTTTACCAGGTGTAAGAAAATCTTTCGACCTTCCAGGAATATTACAATCATTAAAGGCAGTATCACCAATAAGTAAGTTCCGCCTTTGGTGGAAGCAAAGTTCAGAATGTAACCTATGTACGGAATGCTGAAAATTACTTTCCCCACTACATTTTCCGGATATAACGGCACCGGATCCACCACTTGGTTTGCGTCTCCCTTTGTAGTAAAACTCAGGTCGTATTGCTTGTGAACCTCTACGACTCTGTGGGTGGTTGTATTTTTTGAATCTTTTGATCCTTTGAAGGTTATGATATCCCCTACAACAATTTCTCTGGGATCAATAGGCTTTACAAAGACCACGCTTCCCGTATCGAACGCCGGGTTCATACTTCCGCTTAGTACAATGAACATTTTGTACCCGCCTAAGACATTCGATGATGATTTTCTGCTTTGAATGGTAAACACCGTCATAAAAGCTACTGTTAGCAGTAAGATAACAAACAATATGTTTCCGGCCCATTTAACCGGTACCGAGATATTTTTTTTGCTATTGTTTTTTGGTGTATCCATCGCTGCAGTTACCATTTTAACCTTCTCCCGAATTTCCTTTCATAAATATATCTAAAATTCTTTCTTGCCTTTCACTCACATTCCGGCGGGTTTTCAAACCCTTCCGGTTCTATCCGATTAATATCGGACATTTCATGATTTATGTCCTCCGTGTCTTGCTCACAGTCTTCATTTAAAGACTCTGTTTGTTCCGATTTATCGACTTGGTCCGAACCGATTGTTTCATCTTCATATATACCGTTTTCATCTATATCTTCCGGATTACTTTCATTTTCGATTACCTCTTGGTTATCTGTTGTATCTTCTGTTTGTTCTATAATCAAATCGGTTTGTATCTGCTGCAAACCCGTTTCACTTATTTTTAAGCCGGCCGGGATCAAAATGTCCGCATGCACTGCAATGTAAACGGTTTGATTGTTTTTCAACGATGCGAACGGTGTCGAATCTCTTCGGTCAGGGTTATTATCCCAGGTAGTGTATATTCTGCTTATTTGG
>CAZJOD010000160.1:0-973 GCA_964547525.1 uncultured Clostridiaceae bacterium | reverse complement strand
CGTACCCTGTTACAGGTGTTGATGTTTCATTGCTATATCCCAAATTCCCGGGAGAGTGGTTTTGAGGTTGTACTGTTCCCGGATATATGTGAGCTACATTCATCAAATACGGATTTATAGTCTCCACATTCACGTAAAGGGTATTTTGATTATTCCAGACCTTTACATATCCCACATGAACTCTGTCGGCACCGGCTTCCAGTTTTATACTCACCGGATTTTGTTGACTTCCCGCATTTTTGTTATATGTGAAGTATTTTGCTATTCCTCCACCGAAATTAACGTTTCCCGCCCATGCCGATCCGAATTCAATCGGTTCGTCATTTGATTCCCATATACCTGCATTAAAAACATTTTTTAAGGATGTTCCTGTTGTAAAATACGAATGTGTTGTATTTAGTCCAAAAGCGGTAAAATCCACACTGTTAACAAGTATGAATAAAGAGGAACACATGATGATTATCAAGCAGCTGAGAACAAAAGATCTATCAAAGTATGTAACGCTTGTTTTTCCGGTAACTTTTATATTCTTGTTACGTATTATCACATATATGATTGCCGGTACTATACAAGTTGTCAATGCTACGATACCCCACATGGTTTTTTCCTCCTTTTCTTTTCCTGATTTTAGTTTATCATCCGCTCCTCTCATCTTTCTCTCATCACACTCTTATATCACTCTCATTTAGTTTTTTTTTAAGATTTTTTAAGAATCAGTTTATCCTTATATATGAAAAGCCCGGTATGTATCGAACATACCGGGCTTGGAATACATTTTTAAAATCAAGTTTTAAAAATGTATCCTGTTTTGTATCTCATTTAATATTTTTTTAAGATTTTTGAGAATCTATTTATCCTGTTTTGTATCTCATCTAGTTTTTTTTAAGATTTTTTAACAAAAAAAACACCCTAAAATTGTTTTTGAGAGTGTTTGTATCTACATTTGATAAATTATAAAATCTATGATTCTACA
>CAZJOD010000159.1:0-8250 GCA_964547525.1 uncultured Clostridiaceae bacterium | reverse complement strand
AAAAGAAAAATGCCATTAAAAATAATGACATTTTCTATTCACTGAATTAAATTAATATATACCTAGAAATAAACATAACATAGGTACTGATTTTAATTATTTTCTTAAATTGAACCAAGCTTTGAGGCCGGGATATTCCGCAGCATCGCCTAATTCTTCTTCAATCCTTAGAAGTTGATTGTATTTAGCAACTCTGTCGGTTCTTGAAGGAGCACCTGTTTTTATTTGTCCGGAATTTGTGGCTACGGCTATATCAGCTATTGTAGAGTCTTCGGTTTCTCCGGATCTATGAGAGGTTACAGCTGTATATCCTGCTCTGTTTGCCATCTCGATAGCTTCTAACGTTTCGGTCAAGGTTCCGATTTGATTTACCTTAATAAGAATTGAATTGGCAACTCCCATTTGTATACCTTTTTCCAAACGCTTTGTATTGGTTACAAATAAATCGTCTCCAACCAATTGAACTTTATCTCCAAGTCTATCGGTTAACATTTTCCATGCTTCCCAATCTTCTTCGGCAACAGCGTCTTCTAATGAGATAATAGGATATTTCTCAGCCAGCATTGCATAATAATCAACCATCTCTTCTTTTGTAAACCAAACATCGGTCTTCCAGAAATAATAATCTCCCTCTCTGCCCTTCGCCTTAGCTTCTTCGTACATTTCTGTTCCGGCAGGATCCATCGCTATTCTAAAATCATCTCCCGGTGTGTATCCGGCTTTATTTATAGCTTCCATAATTACCTGCAACGCTTCTTCATCAGTTTTCAGATTGGGTGCAAATCCACCTTCGTCACCTACAGCAGTGCTATAGCCTTTTGATTTTAAAACGCTTTTCAGATTATGGAACACTTCTGCACACATTTGTAATCCGTGTTTAAAGCTGTCCGCTCCTACCGGCATTACCATGAATTCTTGAATGCTAACCGAATTATCGGCATGTTTTCCACCATTAATAATATTCATCATGGGTACAGGCAATCTTTTGGCATTTACACCACCGATATATTGATATAATCCTAAACCGGCAGTTTCAGCTGCCGCTTTGGCAACAGCTAATGATACACCTAAAATAGCGTTTGCACCTAATCTACTTTTATTTTCTGTACCATCAAGTTCTATCATCAGTCTGTCTATTTCAACTTGATCATAAACATTCATACCTTCCACTTCAGGAGCAATGATCTCATTTACATTATTAACAGCATTTTGAACGCCCTTTCCCAGATATCTGGATTTATCTCCGTCTCTTAATTCAACCGCTTCAAATGCACCTGTGGATGCTCCCGACGGAACAGCCGCTCTACCCATTATACCGGATTCGGTAATAACCTCCACTTCGATAGTAGGGTTCCCTCTTGAATCTAAAATCTCTCTAGCGAAAACATTAACAATCGGTTCATATAATTTCATACAATTTTTCTCCTTTCAAGCCGTCTAATTATATTATAAATATCGGAAAATCCGACATTGTATTAAAGATTATCATATACTATACTAAAAGTAAATTTAACCATAAAATTTATTTGTAATCAGTTTTGCGTAACTTTCCAATTTACCTATTTCATCACAAAACTGCAGTATGGTATATCTATCCCTACCGTCCATGGCATGTAAAATACTTTGGTATAATAACTCTTCACTTATACCTAATTTTTTAGGATCTGTACAAGCATTCACCTTATCTAAAATATCGATAATTATTTTTGAATCGGGAATTATAAAATTTGCCGGTAAATACTCTTTGGCAAGTTCATATAACATAGCCGATATCACTGTTCCAACAGCAACCGAGTTACCATGTAACGGATGTTTTTCACCACGCTTAATGGCATCAACGTCCCAATAATGAGCAAAAAAATGCTCCGATCCGGATGCAGGTCGTGTTTCTTCATACATCCCCATTGCAATACCTGCCAAAACCAGTCCTTCCGTTATATACCCTATAGCACTTTCATCTCTTTTAGCAACCTTATCAACATTATCAATACATTTTTGTAAAGCGTTTAACATAAGATTAGCCATAGTGTCACAAAAGAATTCACCGGTTACCTTTACGCTTAAACACCAGTCTGCGATTGCCGTTAATTTACCTAACATATCGCCCAGCCCGGCTTGTATCATAATCATAGGAGCTTCTTTTACAATCTGAGTATCTGCAATAATAGCATAGGGATAATTCCCGGCATAATTGCTTTTAAATTGGTCAACTACCATGGGAGAAATTTTTGAAGCATAACCGTCCATAGACGGTGCGGTTCCCACAATTATATAAGGTAAATTAACACGATATGCAATAAATCTAACCAAATCGTTTATAACACCTGAGCCTATTGCACATATGACAGACATATCTTTTTGCAATTCCATCATTAACCTGCCTGCAAAATATACATCCGGATCAATATCTTTTTCCTTATATATAAATGTATGGATAATATATCCGTCATCTTTCAATAAACTTTCCACCTGACGGCCGGCTACATCATATGTATTAGTATCCGCCACAATCAGTATTTTACCTTTTTTATATTGCTTTAAAACAGAAGGAACCTCTAATAATGCTCCCTGTTTTATAATAATTTTTTCTATATTCGACGAATGTGTTCTTCCACAATTACATGCGAAAGAACAATTAGCCAAATCCGATATTTTCATATTAAGAACATCATTCATAAATTGTCTCCATTGATACCGGCAATTCAATAAATATTCTGAGAATGAACGGCTATACAGCCGTTCATTCGACTATACATATATAAATTAATATTTTACCAGTGCTACAAAATCATCTATTTTCAAACTTGCACCGCCAACCAAACCACCGTCGATATCAGACATATCAAAAAGCTCTTTGGCATTATCGGGTTTAACACTACCACCGTATTGTATTATTACCCCATCTGCTACATCGTTGCCGTATAATTCCATAACAGTTTTTCTAATTACAGCACAAACCTCGTTAGCTTGCTCGGAGGTTGCAGTCTTGCCGGTTCCTATTGCCCAAATAGGTTCATAAGCGATAACAACATCTTTCATTTGTTGTGGTGTTAACCCTAACAGTGCGATTTTTACCTGATAACGTACCAAATCGTCAGTTACTCCTTGCTCTCTTTGTTGTAATGATTCGCCAACACAAATAATTGGTTTCATGCCATATTTGAAAACCGCATGCGCTTTTTTGTTAACTGTTTCATCGGTTTCGCCAAAATATTGCCTTCTTTCGGAGTGACCTATTATTACATATTCAACTCCTAATTCTTTAAGCATTGGTCCGGATACTTCTCCTGTATATGCTCCACTTTCTTCATAAAACATATTTTGTGCGGCAATTTTTATATTTGTTCCTTTAGCCGCTTCCACAGCTTTTTGAATACAAACAAAAGGAACCGCGCATGCAACTTGTGTATTAACCCCTATAACTTTATCTTTTAATTTTGTTATAAAGTCAAAAGTTTGGTCGGGTGTTTTATTCATTTTCCAGTTGCCTGCTACGAAAATGTTACGACTTTTTTTTTGTCTATTAAGGCAGCTATTCCGGGTAATACCAACCCTTCTAAGAATTCCAATGATGCTCCGCCTCCTGTAGAAATATGAGTTATTTGATCTGCGTAACCCAGTTGTTCTACTGCTGCGGCGGAATCTCCTCCACCTACTATGGATATGGAATTAGATTGTGCGGTTAATCTTGCAACGGCTTTAGTACCTTCTGCAAAGTTCGGCATTTCGAATACACCCATAGGTCCGTTCCATACTATAGTCCCTGCCGCCTTTATATATTCTCCGAAAAGCTCTACGGTAGCATCATCTATATCCAGGCCCATAAACCCATCATCTATATCAACACCGAATATTTTAATTTCAGTATCATTCTTAAATTCTTTTGCACATTTACTTCCCAATGGCAAGACAAGGTTAACGCCTTTATCTTTTGCTCGCGCAATTAAACTCTTTGCCAATTCAAGCTTATCCACTTCACATAAGGAATTTCCGATGGAATGTCCCATAGCTTTTGCAAATGTATATGCCATTCCTCCACCGATCAAAATAGTATCAACCTTGTCCAAAAGATTTTCTATAACGCCAATTTTATCAGAGACTTTAGCTCCCCCTAAAATGGCAACAAACGGCCTTTTGGGGTTCTCTAAGGCTCCGCCCATAAAATTAATTTCTTTCTCAATCAAAAAGCCACATACTGCGGGAATATAATCGGCAACACCGGTCGTGGACGCATGTGCTCTATGTGCGGTTCCAAAAGCATCATTAACAAATATATCAGCCATGGACGCTAATTTTTTTGAAAATTCCGGGTCGTTTTTTTCTTCTTCCTTATGAAACCTTACATTCTCGAGCATAACAACCTGCCCTTCCTGTAATGAATTCACCTTTGCAAATGCGTCCTCACCAACTACATCCTTTGCTAAAAGCACATCTTGTCCTAATATTTCAGATAACCTTACGGCAGTCGGTTTAAGACTGTATTTATCTTTAAACTCTCCCTTAGGTCTACCTAAATGTGACATTAATATAACTTTCGCTTTATTATCAATCAAGTATTTTATTGTGGGTACGGCACCTTGAATCCGTTTGTCGTCTGTGATATTCAAATTATCATCCAGCGGCACATTAAAGTCTACACGAACTATAACTTTTTTCCCTGCTACATCAATATCTTTTACCGTCATCTTATTAAACGCTGACATAATTATCACTCCATCAATATAAATTTTTAAAGTTTTCTATTTCAATTATCAATATGTTATAGATATATAAAAGACCCGGGTTACCGGGTCTTTATTTTTTGTTTTTCAGTACTTAAATATATAAGTCCCGGTTTTTATAAGGATACATTATCCCGTAGTTTTCCGGCTAATTTTTTAAGCCGTTAAAACCCAAAAGACTATATTATTTATTATCAACAACCGCCATATGGCTAATCAAATCAACAACTTTGTTTGAATAACCCCATTCATTGTCATACCAGGATATAACTTTTACAAAATTATTGTTCAAAGAAATTCCCGCTTCGGCATCAAATATTGATGTTCTTGCGTCATGTATAAAGTCTGTAGAAACAACAGATTCTTCGGTATATCCTAAAATACCCTTCAATGCGCCTTCGGAAGCAGCTTTCATTTCCGCTTTTATTTCTTCGTAAGTTGCGGGTTTTTCTAATCTGCAGGTCAAATCAACAACCGATACATCAGCGGTAGGTACTCTGAAAGACATACCTGTCAATTTTCCGTTTAATTCGGGAATAACAGCGCCAACTGCTACAGCGGCACCTGTAGATGAAGGAATGATATTTATAGCACAAGCTCTTCCTTCTCTCCATCTTTTTTGGGAAGGTCCGTCTACCGGCTCTTGTGTTGCGGTATATGAATGAACAGTTGTCATTAAACCTTCAACGATACCCCATTTGTCATTTAAAACTTTTGCTATGGGAGCAAGACAGTTGGTAGTACATGATGCATTAGAAACAATTTTCATGTCCTTATTGTATTTGTCTTGATTTACGCCCATTACGAACATTGGAGTGGATTTATCTTTTGCCGGGGCTGTAATAATAACTTTTTTTGCTCCGCCTTTAAAATGAAGACCGGCTTTGTCTTCAGATACGAAAACACCGGTTGCTTCTGCAATATATTCCGCTCCGCATTCAGACCAGGGAATCTCTGCAGGATCTTTAGTGGCATATTTTGCAATAGCTTTGCCATTAACAACAAATTTTCCATCCTTTACACAAACGTCTCCATTGAATCTTCCATGTACCGAATCATATTTTAGCATATATACCATGTAATCAAGATCTATAAAAGGATCATTGATACCTACTACCTCAACATCATCCCTTTCGCACACCGCTCTGAAAACGAGACGTCCTATTCTTCCAAAACCGTTAATTCCAATTTTTACAGTCATAAATAAATACCTCCTATGTAAAGTACTAGATAATATTGTTTACAAATTATATTATTTAATACCATCATTTTTTTTAAACTCATGGTATCAATTTGTACCACAAGTATTTTATACCATAGTACAAAGTTTTTCAATATTTTTTTCTGTTTTGTGATTTTTATAACAATAATTCAGAATAATGAAGCAAAATGAAAGACTTTTTGTTTATCAAATGAACATTAAGACTTCCTGTTTCATATTTATATCCGGCGTTTTTGTCTCCGCCGACATACTTAAATTCTAAATTTGAATTACCTGATATATTGTGTAAAGTTAACCTGCAATGATCACTTTCGTTATTTTCTCTAAAGATGAGCAAATACCCTTCATTTTCGTTTACACATTGAAAACCGGTCCACGAGTAGCCTGTAGGCATGTCCCCCACAGGTAAAATAACGCCTTTATCGATCTTAGGTCTGATTTCTTTATGAATATTAAGCATATTACGATAAACTGACAACACTTCTTCTTGTAGACCGGAGCTCTCGAACCAACCTAAGGGATTTGCGAACATGGTGACGGCAAATAAATAATCATAGCTGTAAGCCCATGGTGCTATATCTTCTTCACCAATATATTTATCTTTGTTCAACAGTGGATTCAAGTATTCAATTTGTAGAAACTGAGCAGGTATCGTAAATGTGAGGTTCCACAAATTTCTTAATGTGCTGTGGGGATAATATGACTTAAACATAGTATAACGGTTCTCCAGGAATATACCTCCATATTCACAAAACATAAAATATCCGCCACGAGCATTTGCCGTTACATCCAGATTAAAAGTAATCTCACCGTTACTTTTTTCCCTAAGGATTCTCATTATTTCTTCAAAGTTTGTTTCCGATTCTTTACTTCGGTTTTGAAATGCATCCAGTTTAAACACTTTGATGTTATATGTTTTATAGATATTAAACAAAAGGTCAACCGTCCGACCAACATTAGAATAGGATACATTTTTATCAGGAGCAAACCATAGACATAATTCAACATTTTTTTCCTTTGCAAATTGTACAATCGTCTTAAAACCGTACGGGAATTTTTCCGGGTCTATACTCCAAAAATCCTCAAAATCAATAGCTTCATTTCTAACCAACCTAATTAATTGACCACCTTTTTGCCAACCGTCATCTATCTGGTATTGTTCCGCACCCAAACGGGATGCGGCTTCCAATTCATCTAATATAAATTTCTCGCTTACATTCTCATAAAATTTGCGATCTCCCCAAGGATTAATCATCGTATAATATTTTCTATTATCTCCTTGAGAAAATCTTGATTTTAAATATTGCTGTATCCTGATATAACCGTTACTATTATTTTGATTGAATACACCTGATACGGATGAGTATGTTTTTAAAAAACAATCCTTCCTCATCTCAACAGGCATAATCCCCCATCCTAAAACAGAAATCTTTGATTCGTCAAAATCGAAGCTGCCATGGGTTTCAGGTCTTTCATCCATATATGCTGGGCCTTCTTTTATAATAAAAAAGCCTTGCTTTTTGATTTCTGAAAACGCGGTAATCACGTTACCGGGCATTAATCCGTCCTGAGCGTCTTTTATATCGGTAAGCTCCATTCTTCGGTCTGTTCGTGTTATAAAATCATGTATTTTTGTAGTATAATTTTTGTATTTAATATATAGAGTATCCAGTTTATTATACCTTTTGTCAAATAAACTTTCACCATAAGGATCGTTTAGGGTTTTTACTCTGCAGAATGTACGAATAGCCGCCGTATCTTTATACAATATGGCATAATACACAATCGAGACACCATGAAAAGTATCTTCGAGTATAAAGCGTATTTCCTTATTAGCAGATGAATATATATCTTTCGGATTATCAAAGGTTTCTACAGACTTTAATTCAAATCGATAGGGATTATCGTTAACAACTTTATTATTATAAGTCAATCCTTCATACCCGAAGCAATTCTCCGGAGCAACATCATTTATATACTCATATCCGGTGGTCTTATCGATTAATGATATGTTGTATAGACTTTGACCGTCATAAGCCCAAGTTCTTTCTAAAAGACTGTTTCCCATTGTAAATGTATTATTCTTTTTATTTATAAAATATATGTCCATAAAATTATTATATAATATTTTCCGGTTCTTTACAACCGGTTATTTTCATAAAAACCCACAAAAAAAACTGCTCCGTCTAGGAGCAGTAATGTTATTTCAAATTATATTTATCTTAATGTATACTTATCACCGGGGTCATAAGCGGTAAAATCCGAGTTATTATAAATCTCGTCAACCATTTCCTGTAGACCTGCCGA
>CAZJOD010000158.1:0-8293 GCA_964547525.1 uncultured Clostridiaceae bacterium | reverse complement strand
CTCCGGCAGAAGCTCCTCCATCTTTAAATACAGTTTACGTTCTTCTTCTAATATTAATCTTTCGTATTCATAAGGATTATTTTGAGCAGGCGGTGTGAATCCATAGTTTTTCTCCACCATGAATTTCATACTTTCCAAAGCGTTTTCAGCATCTATCATTCTTTCGGTCAGCGCTCCGTCCATTAACTTACCGAATAAAACCGCCACCGAAGATGCAGCATATGCATACTTAACATCGTGTTTCAAAATATACCTCCAAACCAATTTATATTGGAAACCGCCTAATTCAAATAAATTTTTCGATAAAACAGGTCATATGTTAACCGAAAAATTTGAATGACTTTAAATTATTCAATCTATGTTATAACCGGCGGGCATTATTGACAGTCATAATTTTTATGATATATCAAAATAACGTTTGAGCGATAATCTTCTCAAACTCCGATCTATTGAATTCGGTTAATTTTTCAAAGGATCCGTTAATTTCAATATCACCGCATATCAATATGAATCCTCCCTTAATGTTTGCATCCTTGTTATCCAATGAAAAAGAAATGTTTTTCCCTTGCTCCGTAAAAACATCGTTAACTTTTTTAGTAAACCCGGCTGAAACACGGTTTTTATCATTTTTATTCAACCTTATAAAACCCGATGACCGAGGATCGGCTTTAATAATCATATTGATTAACAATTTCTCATAATCTTCAGGTGGCATATTACCAAGTAATTGATATACTTTATCAATTACTTGGTTCATCAAATCCCTTTTGGTTCTTAAAATAAGCTTACCGCCTTCAAGATTAGCCATTGATATCAACCGCTCTTTTTTTATTTTTCCTGAGATCTGCGCTCTATCTTGCATTTCTTTCCGCTTCTTTTCAACTTCAAAACGGGCGTTATTCATAATCTGTTCAATTTCTTTCTCAGCATCCCTGTTTATTTGGTTTACAACAAGATCCGCATCATTCTCAATCTTTTTTATAATATTATCTAATCCTGACATCTTAATCTCCTTCATGATGTGCCCGTATTACCACTAACTTTAAACTAAATTTGTCCTATCATGAGAATGGATATCAATAAAGCAAAAATAGCGAACAATTCTACCATAAGAGTTAAAATGATTCCTTTTACCATATCTGCAGAACGCCTGGCCACAATATTAATAGCAGCCGCCGCAACTCTTCCTTGATAAATACCTGATACCAACCCTATTATTCCCATCGGTAATCCGGCCATCAGAAAATTCATACCTTGCTCCAAAGAAAGACCTCCGATGTTACCGCTAACTATCATAAAAGCTATAACGAATCCGTAAATCCCCTGTGTACTCGGCAATGCTTCGAGTATCATAACCGGAACAAATTTATCGGAATCCTCGGCTACAACACCGGATGCCGCTCCGCCGGCAGTTCCTACACCTATTGAAGAACCGATCGCAGCAAGCAAAAAAGCCAATCCTGCACCTAAAAACGCCCAGATATCTCCCGAAACATTTTCAAATAAGTATCTAAACATTGTAAATAAACCTCCTACTTAAGTTTAATATAATCTGTATCTATCTTTAAAGGACTGAACGCTTTACCGCCGCCTTTATAAAATTTACCGAAAAATTCAATATATTGTAATCTGCTTGAATGAACATAAGCGCTTAACGAATTTAAAGCTATGTTCAATGAGTGACCGGCAATAAACACCAATATGAAAACAACCGATCCTAAAACATTGAACCCGGCCATCATAGCCATTTGGTTTACAATTGTGGCTATAACCGATGTAGCCAGACCCAATGCAAGTATTCTGGAATATGACAATACATCACTTAGAAAACTTATCAGGTCGTATAACTTGGCTATGCCTTTAAAAAGACCTACAAATAAGTTCTTTGCATCTTTTATACCGCTCAAAACAATCAGTATTATACCGGTTAAAAGTACATATTTACCATAGCTTGACGCATCCAATGCAAAATTTTGGTCTACCGCGGGAACAAAAGGCATGACCACCATAATCAAACCGGTAAATAAAACATACCAAAATAATGAGTCAATGATCGCATCCAAATATTTTTTTTGTTTTATAAAATTATATCCTTTAATCCCTATTCCTACAAACATATGAATAACACCGAATAGCAACGACCACATCAAAAGATATTCGGGATCGTTAATAGGATTAAACCAAATCGATATATCTCTTTTCGGATCTCCCGCCAAAGCAGGTATCAGATCTCCGAACCAACCTCCGAACATCGCTCCCCAAAAGATTGTGGCTATTCCGCAATACATCATCATTTTCATGAATCTTTTCGTAGATTCTTCCATCCTGAATTTCCAAATTGCTATCCCCGAAAATGCCGCGAGTAACAAACCATACCCTCCGTCTCCTAACATTAAACCGAAAAACATAAAGAAAAACGGTGCAACTATTCTGTTAGGGTCAGCTTCTCTGCAATCCGGTAGACTATACATCCCTGTTATCATTTCTACCGAACCGGCTAAGGGCGGATTTTTTAATAATACCGGAAACTGTTCGTCTTCACCGGGTTGCTCTATAACTACATAACAATTCCATTGTGAGATAAGCTTTGTTGATATATCTTCCGCATATGCGGCGGGTACCCAACCTCTAAAAGCAAAAGTGCTTTGAGTGGATATCATTCGGTTCATAGCCGTAAATTTATCAGTTTCGACTTTCAAAGAATCGTAATATGCTTTAATATTATCCAAATCGTCGGAATACTTTTCGGCTTGTTTTTGCTTGACTTGTATTTCTTCTTTTAATTTTGAAATTTCGCTTTCTATTTTCTGAACATTTGATTTTGCAGTCCCCACGAAGGACTTATTAAAAAACTCCGAAAAACCGTACTTCTTTAAAACGGAAAACGTCTCCCGATATTCTTGTGCTAAACAAACAACAATTATATAGTGCCAGTCTTTGTCCCGACCGGTAGATTCAAAGTGTATATAATCACTTTGCATTTCCAGTTCATCCGATATTTCATCCAAATCAATCATGACCGGTATATTACCTTTAATAAATCGAGTTTGATCCGTACCTGAGGATTCTAAAGCTAAGCTTAAATTTATCCATGGCATTAAAGATTCTTTATCGTTATTCAACCGATTTATCTTTGTTTTCAATGAATTGATCCGGTCTTCAATTTTAAGTATGCCTTTAACTTTTTCATTCATGGAATCCTTAGATTTACATATCTGTGAAAAATCCGATTCACTGATCTCTCTTCTGGCAAAAAATAACCCTTTCCTGCTCTTATCAAACTTGCTCAAAAAATTCACGGCTGATTTCACTTGTGTCATCTTGCTTTCCAATTCATGCAATTCACTATCATAACTTACGATTAATGAGGTATCATTATCTTTAGAGTCATCTAATGAATCGATCTCAACGGCACCTTTTTTCATAATAAAATCAAGTATCTTTTCCCGGTCATATATAAAGCCGATAAAAGATATCTTTTTCATTTCAATAACAGCCATCAGTTGATAATCCTCTCAAATATTTTTTGTACGGCGGTATCCATTTTTCCACCGGCACTTTTTATCAGGTCCTGACATTTTGTTTGAATATCGTCTTGTATCTTCTTAATATAATCAGCACTGTCGATATCAACACTTTGTAACGAGATCTCATATTCTTTATCAATGTCCGAAACACCTTGTTCCACAATTTCATGAGCTTTACTACGAGCATTTAAAATCTTTTCTTTAGCCGAGGTCCGGGCTTTTTTTATTTCTTCATCGGCGATCTTTTCAGCATTCCGAATAGGGGATAATATATCTTCCAATTTTATAACCTCCGTATTTTTTCTGATTACGAAAAAGTAATTTTATATATTATTGACATTTTTACATGCAAAATTTCGGTATAAAGATGCTTTAAATTAAATTGTAATATAAAACAACTTCATTTTCAATATGATATTAGCACTTTCCACCTTTTTGTTAGGATAATTTTCCTGAACATCCGGCCTTTCATCATTTTTCACATGCTTTTTTTATTCTTTTTAGATTTTTCATTATATTATTACCACCTTTACCAAAATAATCATGTAAGGTTTTATATTCTGAAAACAAGTTTTTATATATCTGTACATGCTCCTTAATAGGTTTATACAAGCAAACATCTTTACCTGCCATTTTTTCAGCCGCGTGTGTAATATCGTCATATCCTCCACAGGCTGCTCCTGCCGCTACAGCTCCGAACATAGCCGAACCTAAAGCCGGTATTTGTGATGTTTTTGAAACCGTTATGTCGGTATCCAACACATCTGCATAAATTTGCATAACAAACGGACTTTTTACCGCAATACCTCCCGCAGCAATCAATCGGTCAATAATAAAACCGTATTCTTTAAAAGTATCAATAATCATTTTAGTGCCGAACGCGGTTGCTTCAACCAAAGCTCGAAATATCTCTTCGGCCTTGGTTTGTAAAGTGCATCCCAGTATAATTCCCGTCAGGTCGGCATCAACCAAAACAGAACGATTTCCATTCCACCAATCCAAAGCGATCAAACCGCTTTCGCCCGGTTTAAGGAAAGACGCTTTATCTTCCAAATACCTGAGTTTTTTTATTCCTTTTTTTTGAGCATCTTGTTCATACTCATATGGAAACAAATTTTCGGCAAACCATTCAAAATGATCTCCCATACAAGCCTGGCCGGCTTCGTACGCATAATAATTCGGAATTATACCGTCTTCCACCACACCACTTATACCGGGCACAAGAATTTCTTCTTTGCTTAGAGTCAAATGACAAGTTGAAGTGCCCATAATCATCAACATTTTTCCAGGCTCAGTTATCCCTGTTGCCGGAACAGAAACATGCGCATCCAAATTAGCTACGGCGACAGCCGTTCCTTTAACCAGACCGGTAAGTTTTTCTCCTTCATCGCTAATTTCACCGGCTTTAGAACCTATGGGACAAATTGTCGAATTTAATTTATCTTCAACCAGATTTTCCAGTCTTTTATCCAATGCTTTTAAAAAATCTTTAGAGGGGTAGCCTTCTCTTTTATGCCACATGGCTTTATATCCCGCCATACAACTGCTACGCGCCTCAGTGTCAGTTAACTTCATAACGATCCAGTCACCGGCTTCTATAAATCGGTGTGTTTTTTCAAACAAATCGTGATCTTCATCCAACACCTGCATTATTTTTGGGATAAGCCATTCGGAAGATATTTTCCCACCGTATCTCTTTAAGAATTTTTCATTTCTTTCACTTGCCAATACATTAATTTTTTCTGCCTCATACTGAGCAGCATGATGCTTCCATAACTTCACATAACTGTGAGGATTATTTTTATAATTATCTTTAAAACAAAGAGGTTCTCCCTTTTCATCTACCGGAAGTACCGTACAGGAGGTAAAATCAATCCCCAATCCAATGACCTGCTCTTTTTTTATTCCGGATTTTTTTAATACATCGGGTAAAGTATACTCCAATACATCAAGATAGTCCTGAGGGTGCTGTAAAGCCCAATCGTCACCTAGCGGGGTACCGCAGGGTAGTTTTTTATCCATAACTTTGTGAGAATACTCCAATACACTGTCGGCTATAGCCTCACCGTTATCTATATCGATTAAAACAGCTCTACCTGACAAGGTTCCGAAATCAACGCCAATTGCAAATCTTTTCATTTTTATTCCTCCTTGACAAATCTTTCGATCAGATCGACTTCATAAACTTTCTTATTAATATCTTTTGGGATTAAAAAGGTTTTTATTTCACAAGGATTAAACTCGGTATATATCCGTCGGCCTATAACGGGTAAATTTAAAGACGATAAGGTTTGTTTGCCGGCTGTTTCCACCATTCTTACAATATAATCCTCTTCATTATCTTCACATTCCTTTAAAACTGTAACCGTAACATTTTCTTTATCTATGTCAATGGTTTTCAATTCAGAGGGTAAGCTGCCTTTATGAAATGTTTCTGCAACAGCAACAGGCGGTGTATTAAATTCACAGGCTGATGCGGTCAGTTTTTCAGGTCGGACATCGCTGTCGGTGGATATTAGATATTCAAACTTGTTTTCCCCTATATCCGAATATTCGCACCACCGGTCTCTTACCCCAAAGTGATCGGCAAAAACGGGTGTTCTAAGACAAGTTAATCTAAGATCGTTATCTTTAGCGTCATATGCGTATTTTCCGCTTACAACAACGCTTAACGCAAAATCATCGTCTCCTTTTACAGCCACCCATTTTTGGAAAGGTTCTTCTTGTCCGTCACATTTTTTCTCAATAAAACCGTATGCTATACCTGATGTCACATTACAGTTTGAAGCGGCAAACGGAAATGACATTTTTAACATTTTATGTTTTTCAAGCATAATTATTCGAGCTTTTACATATAAGTATTTTTTGCCTGCATACAAATAAAAATCCTGCCTCAATACAGAGTTGTTGTATGAATACTCTACCCTTACCATCGCTCTCAAAGGACCTTTTTCCATAATATGAATTTTCGCATTTTCAAAAAATCCTACATCGTTTCTAAATTCGAAAATTCCATGAGACCATGTATCACATGAACTTTCATCTACTACTACAGGAATGCATCCAAAGGATTCAAATGTTTCTTTGGCAAGGAATTTATCATACATGCTTTTAATATGACCTGTTCTTTGATCAAAAACCACCTTATAGTAGTCGTTTTCCAAAACATTATCGGATGCCGTCGCAAATCCTTTTTGTACAAAATCGCTCTTCTTACTCTTATATCCCCAAAAAAGCTTATAACCCATAGCGGGTATTTTAGCAAATAATAATGTACCGTATTTATCATTTTCTCCGTTTGTTCTAGACGCTCTGATTTTTTGTACCGGTAATGGGACACCCGAATCATCTTCTATACATTCCAATTCCTGTTGAAGAACAACAGGTGTTTCAACATCATGTGAATGTGTGTTGAATATCACCAAAGGCACTCCGTTTTCTTCATGCATCCATAACTTACCGTCAACGGATTTGTCAACCGTATATAAACCGTTTTTTGATGTATCCACTTCCCAGGATAACCTTTGCAACGAATGATTCAGTATTTTGGCACTTATACTTAAGGAATGTCCGTAAAACTCGTATGCATCGTCATAAGCTTCCTCTATACTACACCCGCATAAAATATCGTGGAATTGATTAAACATCACATTCTCCCACGCTTTTTTTATTTGCTCTTTAAAAGATTTGTCCCCTAATACCGTTTTTGCTAAAAAATTAGCTTTTTCCGCCGCTTCCAACCTTAACTCAGCTTTGTTATTCAATTGTTTAATATGGGAATTTGCGCTATAGCAACCGGCTGCATGATGCTGCAGATCACCTTTTACTACAGGCGTATTATCCGGTTCAATACTATTGAAAAATATATCCGGTGACGAAATAGATAACTTTTCGCCATACTTGGTGTCTATTAATTCGTTTATCTTTAAAATTTCTTGTATAGTCGGGCCGCCTCCATGATTACCCACACCAAAAAAACACATCATATCCGTTCCTTGTTTTTCGGCTAATGTGAATGTAGCTTCAATTTTGTTGCCAACGGATGAAACTCTTTGTTCGATTATTTTTCCGGACGTAGTATAAGAAAACGGGATTTTGAAAGTGGTGACACGGCTTTTGTCTTTACTTTCCCATATGAATAGATTCGCAGGCAAGTCCTTTTCATGGTCACCCGGACGCATAAAAACATAATTTTTCATACCTGATTTTTTTAATAATTGGGGAAGCATACCGTTATGACCGAAAGAATCTACATTATAACCACAGGTTGCAATTCTTCCGAACTTCTCCATATAATAGCGTTGCGAGTATAGTGCATGTCTTACAAATGATTCTCCCGAAGGTATGTTACAGTCAGGCTGCAACCACCATCCGTTTACAATAACCCATCTACCTTCCGCAACTCTTTTTTTAATCCGCTCAAACAACTCCGGTGCGTTATCCTCCACCCATTTATAATAGCAGGCACCCGCACATGAAAATATAAAACCTTCAAATTCCTCCATTCTATCCAGTGCCGATTTAAAGGTGGCTTTTATTTCGGCAAACCCTTCTTGCCAATTCCACAACCAAACCGGATCGATATGAGCATTACCGATCATGTGAACTTTCTGATTCATATAGGTTTCCTCCCGGCAATGTAATTTTGTTTAATTATAACATATTACCATTTATCTCATAATTGTGATTTTTGCAATTTACATACATTTTAAAAACCGGGCTTCTAAAATATATCCTATTAAATTAAACCCGGGGCCGCATCGAGC
>CAZJOD010000157.1:0-8408 GCA_964547525.1 uncultured Clostridiaceae bacterium | reverse complement strand
CCGAGTATGATGACAATAATTGGCTTAACCCGGACTATACACAAAAGAACTTAGCATATTTTGGATGTAATTTTGAGATTGACGAAAAAGGAGACCTTTTAATTCCTATCGGTGCTCGAGTTGAATCATGCTGTAGGATTCTCGGAATCAAACCGGATAGTGTTTTCCCCTCATGTCCTCATATAGCAAACGGATTGATAGTTGTAAGAGGGGTATGGAATCAAAAAATGAATATGTATGAATTTAGCGGTTCAAGGCCTTTATTGATATCAGACTTAAAATCATCACGCGGAGTTGATGAACCGACGATCTTGTTATTAAAAAGCGGACGTATTGTTGTTGTATTCAGAGGGGCAAATACTCAGATGCCAAATTGGAATTCTCGACTTGAACCCGGCACACCCGCACATAAATGGTACACATATTCCGATGACCAAGGAAAAACCTTTACAGACCCTGTACCATACCGCTTTGACAATTGTGAATTGGTATACTCTCCGGCAAGTATATCACAATTCGTAAGAAGTGAAAAAAATAAAAAAGCATACTGGATAGGTAACATTACACCTCCCGAAACGGTAGGCAGCTATCCTAGGGAACCTTTGGTCATAGCTGAAATAGACGAGGAAATTGGTATATTAAAAAAACAAACCTGTGCTGTTATTGATAAACGCAATCCTGAAGTTGATAGCGAAAGAGTTCAATTATCAAATTTCTCAATATTTCAAGACAGAGAAACGGGGACTATGGAAATTCATTTATCTAAGATTGAATCAAACGCGTCTGAAAAATTCTCAGCCGACGCTTGGAAGTATACAATAGTATTTGAATAATATAAAATCTTAAGATAAGTTATAATATGATATAATATTTTTATTAAAAAAGTATACTGAAAGAAGAAAAGTGTGTTAATATGTTAACTGTTTAGCCGATAATGGACAGTAAAAAGTAAGTTATCAGGATCAATTATGTTTTATGATTTCTTACATAAAATAAATTAGAGAGATATATTAATGGAGGGTAATACATGTCTTCAACTTTAGAGATAATTTTCGGTTTAGCGGGTGGATTAGCAATTTTTATTTACGGTATGAATTCAATGGGGGACGGATTAAAAAAGATTGCAGGTGAAAAAATGAAAAAAATCTTGCAAGTCTTAACCGGAAATCCATTGGTAGGTATAATTGTAGGTGCTGTAGCTACCGCTGTAATGCAAAGCAGCAGCGCTACAACCGTCATGATCGTAGGTTTTGTAAGTGCGAAACTGATGACGCTTCCTCAGGCGATAAGTGTCATATTAGGTGCAAATATCGGTACAACCGTTACAGCTCAAATTATTGCTTTCAAAATAGGAGATTATGCTTACTTAATAGCTGCTATTGGTTTTTTATTATATTTCACAGGTAAAAAGAGGATTATAAAAAGTGTCGGTCAAACAGTATTTGCTTTCGGATTACTATTTGTAGGATTAAATACGATGTCTAGTGTTATGAAACCTTTAGCTGCAAGCCCTGCGTTTTCTAATGTGCTTCTTAGAATAAAGGATCATCCGGTTTTAGGATTGCTGGCAGGTTCAATACTAACTGTAATAGCACAAAGCAGCAGTGCCACAATAGGTGTATTGCAAGGCTTGGCATCAACACCTGCAAATGCCGACGGCTCGGCGTTAATCACACTTCGACAATCTATACCCATTCTATTCGGATGTAACATAGGTACTACAATAACAGCTTTTTTTGCATCTATCGGAGCTAGCAAAAGCGCAAAAAGAGCCGCTTTAGGACACTCTGTCTTTAATGTTACGGGTTCTGTTTTATTTATGTTCTTCATACCCGTGTTTGCACTTCTAGTAGAGAAAATATCACCTTTTGGAATTGAATATTTAGTTGTATCACGACAGATAGCTAATGCACATACTTTATTTAATATTGTTAATACATTGGTCTGGTTACCGTTTATAGGTATTCTGGCTAAGATAGTATCATTGTTAATTAAAGGAGAAGATGAGCAGGACATGACTCTTAGAACATTGTATTTAGATAAGAATGTGCTTAACAATCCTGCGATAGCAATGGAATTGGCGGCTAAAGAATTGGCACGTATGGGTGAGATTGCTCATGAGGCGGTTACAGTTTCAAAAGATGCATATTTAAATGAAAATGAAGAAAGCGCCAATAAAGTGTTTGAAATGGAAGAGACTATTGATTTATTGCAAATAGAAATCGTTAATTATCTTTCCACTATGCTGTCTAACGGCACCTTAAACCATAAGCAATCCGTACGTTTGGCAGGACTTATGCATATGGCGGGTGACATTGAGCGAATGGGTGACTATTGTGAAAATATAGCCGAAGCATCTATTATAAAGAAAAATGAAAAAGTATGCTTCTCGGAAGAGGCTGTAAAAGAAATCACAAATGCATATGATTTATTAGATAAAATGGTTACCGACACAATTATCGCATTAAGAGATGACAATGTCGAATTGGCTACAAAAATTACAGATGAAGAGAATCAAGTTAATAATATAGAGCAAGTTTTAAGAGAAAGGCATCTGGACAGATTAAACAAGGGCTTATGTAATCCTTTATCAGGTATTTCATTTATTGAATTAATACACAATTTGGAGAAGGTTGGAGATCATTGTACCAATATTGCGGAAGCAATAATACAATATAATAGTGAGAGCAACCTTTAGAATTATTAAAGCTCATAATTATTATAAGTATTTTATGTAAATTATTATTGGGTAATAAAGTGATATTTCTATTACATAATTTGGTGACTAATCGAAATATGTTCATTTATTAGATAGCATACATTTTAAAACTCCATTTTAAAACATACACCGGGCCGGGGACGCTCGATGTGATCCCGGGTCTTACTAAATAGGATACATTTTTAAAACTTGATTTTTAAAAATGTATAAAGATAAAAAAGAGAAGTAACAACTTCTCTTTTTCACATTTAATATTTAATAGCTTCAAATATATATTTCGTTTTAAGCTTTACCGGCACAACCTAATACATTAATTAATTTTTCTTTAACTAATGCTTTGATCATTTCTCTAGCCGGTCCTAAATACTTTCTAGGATCAAATTCTGCAGGATTTTTGGCAAATTGCTCACGAATTCCCGCTGTCATCGCCAATCTTAAATCCGAATCAATATTTATTTTACACACCGACATTGAAGCAGCTTTTCTGAGCATATCCTCGGGCACTCCTTTGGCACCGGGCATTTGACCACCGTACTTATTTATCATATCCACATACTCGGGAATAACAGAAGAAGCTCCATGTAATACTATAGGAAATCCCGGTAATCTTTTACTTACTTCTTCTAATATATCAAAACGAAGCTTGGCTTCTCCCTTAAACTTAAAAGCTCCATGGCTGGTTCCTATTGCAATTGCCAAAGAGTCAACGCCTGTTTCTTTAACAAATTCTTCAACCTCGTCCGGATCGGTAAAATTAGCATCTTTTGCGGATACTTTAATATTATCTTCAATACCTGCAAGTCTACCCAATTCGCCTTCAACTACCACTCCTTTTGAATGAGCGTAGTCTACCACTTCCTTTGTCATCTTGATGTTTTCTTTAAATGGGTATTTTGATCCGTCAAACATAACAGATGTAAATCCACCGTCTATACATGACTTACAAATTTCAAAATCTTCACCGTGGTCCAAGTGAACACAAATTGGAAGATTTGTGTCTTCCAGAGCGGCATCAATTAATTTCATTAAATATACATGCTTAGCATATTTTCTTGCACCGGCTGATACTTGCAGTATCAACGGAGCATTTACTTCCTTTGCAGCTTCAGTTATTCCTTGTACGATTTCCATGTTGTTAACATTGAACGCACCTATTGCGTAACCACCTTCATAGGCTTTTTTGAACATTTCTGTTGAGGTAACTAATGGCATAATTATATCTCCTTTTCACAATTGAATGTATTTAAACCGTTATTAAGGTTTATTTTATTTATTTACAATGTGTTAATAATTATTTGTAATTAAATTTATGTAAAAATAATCATCATTATAATTTTACCAAAAAAATCTCTAAAATCAAGAAAAATAATTTTTTTGTGAATATTTTAACGTCCTCTTATGAAAACTTTGATTTTTTAAGTACATTATGTTATATTTTACTTTAACGAAATTGTATAGGAGGCTTTATATGAGCGAATTAATAGGTAATGCGGTTTTCGGTCAGTCCGGTGGACCTACTTCAGTAATTAATGCAAGTGCTTCAGGTGTTTTTCAAGAAGCGCTTAAGCAAAAAAATATTAAGAAAATATATGGTGCGGCCCATGGTATTAGAGGTATTTTGGATGAAATTATGTATGATATGGGTATGGAAGATATGAAAGAATTGGATCTTCTAAAAAATACACCTTCATCGGCTTTAGGATCTGTAAGGTATAAGCTTGCAAGTGCGGATAAAGATGAAACAGATTATATAAGAATATTGGAAGTTTTTAAGAAGTATAATATCCGTTATTTCTTTTATAACGGTGGAAACGACTCTATGGATACTTGTAATAAAATCAGTAAATATATGCAAAAATCGGGATATGAGTGTAGAGTTATGGGCGTTCCTAAAACAATAGATAACGATCTTTGGTCTACAGATCATTGTCCCGGATACGGCTCCGCTGCAAAATATGTTGCAACATCTACCATGGAGATATATCAAGACGCACGTGTTTATGACACGCCGATGATTACCGTGTTGGAAGTCATGGGTAGGAATGCAGGCTGGTTAACCGCATCTTCCGCTTTAGCGGCGTATAAAGGAAGCGGGCCCGACTTGATTTATCTTCCCGAAATACCTTTTTCAATTGATAAGTTTTTAGCTGATGTTGAAAAAGTCTATAACAAGACCGGAAAGGTTATAATTGCAGTATCAGAAGGTTGTAAAGATACAAATGGAAAATATATTCCTGAAATGGTACAAGATAATTTAGCGAAAGATGCTTTCGGTCATGCACAACTCGGGGGTACGGCAAGTATATTGGCAGACATTGCGAAGAAAAAATTTAAGTGTAAAGTAAGAGGAATAGAATTTAGTTTGTTGCAAAGGTGTGCAGCTCATATCGGTTCTTTAACCGATATTAATGAAGCTTTTATGGCAGGGCAAGCCGCCGTTAGAGCTGCCTGCAACGGAATGACCGATCAGATGGTGGCTTTTGAAAGAACACCCGGTCAAGTATACGAATGCAAAATCAAAATGATCAATCTTTCTGAAGTTGCTAATGCTGAAAAAACCGTTCCTATGGATTGGATAAACAAAGAAGGTAATTTTGTAACGGATGATTTTATTCATTATGCATTACCTTTAATTCAAGGAAGCCCTGAATTAACATTAGAAGACGGACTACCCAGATTTGCCAAATTGAAAAAAGTTTTGGCAAAACCTGAATAACAAAAAATTTTGTCATTATTATAAAAAAAGAAAGCTGCCGCTTTCTTTTTTTATTAATACAAGACATGCCGTTCACTTTTATTATTATTTATACATTGAATGCATTTATTGAACGTGAATCGAACATAAGATTAATCATTTTATAAAATAAAGGAGTAACGGGGATAAAAACCAGTGCACTAATTAAATTAATCATCACATGGCATAATGCCGGAAATAAATCGGTGTTCCAATTAAATAATACAATCATTCCATCAATCATTAAAGTAAATTGATTTATGAATATCAATCCGAATATGCATCCCACCAGATTATAAATGCTATGAGACCAAGCCATTTTTATAGCTTCTTTACCTGAATTATATGATGCAAATTGCGCTGTGAAGCATGTTCCCAAATTTGAACCTAAAATAATCGCCGTAACCGCCAACTTACCCAAAATACCTTGTTTATAAAATAAAATGGTTATTGCAGTTACTGCGGCACTACTATGAGTTATAGCGGTTATAACAGTCGAAAACAGAAAATTTACAAATATGCTGTTGCCATGTTTGCTTAACAACTCGGATTGCATAATGAGATTGCCAATTATAGGCATACTGAGTTTTAATATACTTATACCTGTAAAAATCAACCCGATAGAAACAAGTATATTACCGGTAGCTATTATTTTTTTATTCCCGGATAATACTTTTAATAACAATCCTATTACTAGTATTACATATTTCATATATTCAACATTATATGAGATTATAACGGCACTTAAAGTAGTTCCAAGATTAGCACCGTACATTATGCCCAAGGAACTGTAAAAAGGCATCATTCCTGCGTTAATCAAGCCTATGGTGCATAACATAACAGGAGTGCTGCCTTGGAGTATAACGGATAGGAAAGCACCACTCAAAAAAGATGTAACGGTATTTTTCGTATATTTTAACAGTACAGGTTTGATATGCTTTTCACCTATATTTTTAAGTGTATCACTTAAGAATTTTATTCCGTAATTTAATACAAATATGCCTAATCCGAAGTAAATGGCAATCAATACAATTATTTTAATCATATTAATTGTTATGACATGTCCCTATTATTTATTACCGTTACATTATATTTATATAAGTGGAAACTTATAAACCTAACCTTTTAAAATTCTATTTAAATGCTCGTTATTTTTAAAAACATTAAGAAGCGGATAACCCAATGCATAACACGATATAAACTGACCTCCGGCTACGGCAATCATGGAAATAACCAAGGGCAAATCGTACACAGTGCTTACCACCCATCCTACTACCAAACCGTTTATTAAAACAGGTGGCAACGGAGCAAGTATTCTTTTGGATTTAGGCATTAAATATGTTAAATATGCGGCGATTAAAGTAGCTAAACTACCGAATAATATATCCATCCATCCTAACCCACCCGCAATGTTTGCAATGATACATCCGATAAAAAGACCGGGTATGGCTGCAGGAGTAAAAAAAGGCAAAACGGTTAAAGCTTCCGCTACCCTGATTTGTATTTGTCCGTAACTTATCGGTCTGAGGATAATTGTCAAAGCTGCATATATAGCCGCTATAATTGACGCTCTAACTATAAATTTCAATTCTACTTTCAAAATATACACCTCTTTTATACTTTATCTTTATAAATTTAATAAAATTAATGAAAAAATAGAACTACATACCCCTATAAAAGATAGTTTGTTTAATTTCTCTTTAAAAAATATTCTACCCATTACAATAAATGTTAGAATGTATATACAATTTATTGTGGGAAATAAAACGGTTGAAGGTATTAAATTAATAAAATACATAAAAACAATATTTACTATGTTTTGACATATTGATGCTATTAAAATATAAATGAAATATTTAAAATATTCCGGTTTGTTTTTTCCGACATCCTTGGTTTTTTTTGATGTTAACAGGAAGATCAATGACAATACGGCTGAGGTTATCGTATAAATAGTCAAGTATTGTTTGTTCATATCAGGATACATCTTAGCAAACGATTGGGTAAATACAACTGCTATGCCTATGGCTACAGTGGCTATTATCACGTATATAAGCCATTTTAGAGATAATTCTTTTTCATTTTCTTTTTTGACACTTTTATAAAATAAGTAAACTGAAATTGCCGCAAGAACTATGCCTGCAGCTTGCACCTCCGATATAGATTCATTCCACAATAAAATACCGCTTATCATAGGGATTATTGTATGAAACGTATAAACAACATTTGTTAAAGCTGTTGGACCGTTACCTAGCGCCATGAACAACATTATGTATGAAATAATATAAAACACACCGAATAGAACAGGATAAATAATAAAATCTAATCTTATAGGTATATGCTTATACGGCGGAATACACAAAAGGATTATCAATTGAAACAATGCATAATAAAACACAAATTTAATAGAGTTTCCATATGTATTGTCTGTCATTTTTTGTGCTTTTTTTGTATATACGGCATTAAACACTCTACCTAAGGTCCATATTGTAAACAATAGAAAATTCATATGATTTATCTCCGCATTTATATCTTAAATAATATATGTATGATTCTACTGCAATAGCTATTTTTACTGTAAAAGAGCGAATAAACATTAAATTGTAATTACAAAATCTGCCGGCGAAAATGCAGTATCTAATCTTATCAATTGCTGTTCAATATCTTTTATGAAAACCAACGAACATCGAGCACGTTGGTTTTAGCTTGCAACTCACAGCAAGTGTTCGTTACTTCGCTAAGTCATATGGGATGTCGCGTTTGTCACAACAGCTAAAAAATGCTAGTAGAGCCGTTACAGATTTCAATTATAGTTCAGTTTATGAGTTTTTGCAGTGAAATCACGTATTCACCAATAAATAAAAAAAATTATATAATAAAAAGCAGGAGAATACTCCTGCTTTTGGCTCCCCAAGTAGGACTCGAACCTACGACCCTGCGGTTAACAGCCGCATGCTC
>CAZJOD010000156.1:0-8429 GCA_964547525.1 uncultured Clostridiaceae bacterium | reverse complement strand
GGGGTTGAATTCCTTGGTATAAAAGGTGTAAAGATATATCCTTGTTATCATTCGTATGAGCTTGACTGCAAAGAATTGGAGAGTATATGCGAGTATTTGGCTTTAAATAACCTTCCTCTTTTTGTACAGCTTCGAATGGAAGACTACAGAGCCGATTATATTATGCTTCAAAAACAATTAGGACCGAAGGATATAGGTAAGCTTATACAAAAATATCCTGATAATAAAATAGTACTACTTACAATCAGAATAAATGAAATAATGGCATTAGCAGGTATGATAAAAGAATCAAAAAATATTTTATTAGATACTTCAGGTTTAAAAGACGGATTATTCCCTGTGGAAAAAATATTAGACGCCATAGGTGACAACCAATTGGCATACGGTTCTTTGTACCCGCTGTTTTGCTTAAAAAGCACATTGATGCTGGTTGAAGAAGCGGAAATCGAAGCCGATGCAAAACAAAAAGTCTTATATGATAATGCGGCAAAATTTTTAGGAATAAAATAAAAAATTATGGAATATCACTGCAAAAACTCATAAACTGAACTGTAATTGAAATCTATAACGGCTCAACTTGCATTTTTTAACTGTCGTGGTCAACGCGACGTCCTATTATAACTAAGCAAAGTAACGAACACTTGCTCTGAGTTACATGCTAAAAACCAATGTGCTCGATGCTCGTTGGTTTTCATAGAAAATATTGAACAGCAATTGATTGGTTGAATATAAACCGGCAAAACGACGTCCTGTCGTTTTGTCGGTTTTTTCCAGACAATGAGAAGGAACTCGACTCGGAAAGGGTAAAATTCACCCGGAAAATTTTTTATTGCCATGTTTTGTGTGTATGATATAATTGATGCGAGTTATAAATAATAAGCGGACAAAACAAACTTTTCCGGAGGTATTTATGAAAATACAATTAAAACAAAAATTTAAAGGTGCTCTTACCGGGTATAAAACCGCTTTTATCAATGCTCCTACAACATTGATTATTTGTGCTGTTATCGGATGTTTGGCTATAATTTATAATCATGGCAGGTATTTTCCGGCAGGAGTAAGGAATGATATCGAAAGAATTATATTAACAGGTATTTTAGCCATTCCTTTTTCAATGATTATAGAAAAATCCATATATATTTGTAAAATCAGTGTATTAAAACAAACCTTTATAAGAATAATCGGATTTTTAATACTGGCCATATATTACTTTTTAGCTTTTCCTGATTTGGGGATGAAGCCGATAACAAGATTAATAAGCTTCATAATTTTAACCACTTTGATTTATATTTATATTTCCTGCCTGAATCCACGTGATCAACCGGAAAAATATACGCTGTACCTAATAAAAAGAGTAGTTTTTGCAGGGATATACGCACTGGTAATATGGGGAGGTATATCGTTTACATTTTTTGCATTCAGTGAATTGATGGATATCAGATTATGGGACAATGCATATTTTGATTTCTTGCTTGTCACTTTAGGGTTTATAATACCGGCTTATTTTTTTTCGGGTATACCTCAAGACACGGGTTTATTTGAACGTCAAGATATACAGAAGTTCCCTGATACATTACTCTCATATATCTTAGTACCCATTCTGACGGCATATACAGCCGTATTGTATATTTATTTCATACGTCTTCTTATTACTTTTAGTTGGCCGGAAGGTATGTTGGGACATTTGGTAATATGGTACGGGTTGATCGGTCTAATTGTAATGTTTTTTCTATATCCTATATATCCTGATAAAAAAATCACCTTACTGTTTTATAATTATTTTCCGGTGTTTATAATTGTTCCATTGATAATGATGTTCATATCATTAGGTATAAGAGTCAAAGCATACGGTATGACCGAACCGAGGTATTGGGTTATCGTTATAGGTATTTGGGTGTTTTTATCAACCGGTTTTTTTGTATTAAGTAAAACGATTAAGTATAGCTTAAAGCATGTAAACAAGATAATAATTATATTATTGGCTGTAATCTGTATTATTTCAGCTGTAGGACCGTTAAGTGCTTATTCGGTTTCTATACGGAGTCAAAACAAGAGATTTTTAATGTTAGCGGAAAGATACGATATTTTTTCGGAAACAATTGATTTTAATGTTGAAAAGATGAGTTCGGATGATTTATATGCGTTAAGAAGCATAATTAATTACTTTAATGAAAATCATTCCGAAGAAAATTTAAATACCCCGAAGTCTTTTAATTATAAATCCTTCAAAGAAAAACTAAATTATAACGAATATAATAAATACAGATATATTACCGTATCTGCGGAAACGGAACATATTCTGCAAGTTACAGGTTACGATTATGTTATGGCTATGTATGCACCGAATATAAACATTATATCGGGAACCGGTACGAATTATAACATCTCTGTTATAGATGCTAAACATATAGTAATGTCAGACGGGGAAAATATTGTTTATACAAAAGATTTAAGTGACTATATTTTAGAGCTGTTAAGATCCGGTGTTATAACACAATCGGATGAACCGAAAATTTATGATAAGCATATGTATACGTTACCTAACGATCTTTTAATATTTTATGACGATGGAAATATAGCACAATGGAAATTCTTTATACAAAACGCTTATTGCCGTATATATGATAACGAAATGATTGTGGATAGCATATCGTTTTATACTGCAGTAAAACTAAAGTAAGATAAAGAAGATATATAAAGAAAGGACTAATATTTTATATGAAAAAATTAAAGACTGTTTTAGCCGGACTGGGTAGAGTGGGGTGGCCTTTTCATTTTCCGCAGCTGTTAAAAAAAGAAGGTTTTGAATTGGCGGCTGTAATGGATATGCAAGACGACAGGCTTTTTGAAGCCAAACAGAAAGCGGATGTAAACTGTTATAAAGATTTTAACCTTATGATAGACGAGGAAAAACCGGATTTGGTTGTAATTGCGTCTCCTACAGGTTTTCATTTTGAACAAGTAAAAAAAGCATTTGAATCCGGAGTCGATGTTTTTTTGGAAAAACCCATGGCAATAGATTTAGCCGAAGCTGATGACATGATAAAATTGAAAAATCAATATAATCGTAAATTGATGGTTTATCAACCTCACCGCAAGATGGCTCATACCGTTAAAATAAAAGAAGTTTTAAGTGAAGGTATGCTTGGTGACATCTACATGATGAAATATGAAAGTTCGCTTTTCAGACTACGAAGCGATTGGCAGTCTTTAAAAAAATTCGGTGGTGGCATGGTTAATAACTACGGAGCGCATTTTATCGATTTGTTATTATATCTAAGCGGAGGTTGTAAAGCAAAAGATATAAATTGTCATTTAAGAAAAATTGCAGCTATAGGTGATGCCGATGATGTTGTAAAGTTAACAATGATATCCGATAACAATATTATATTGGATCTGGACATAAATATGGCTGCGGCTGTTAGTAACAAGCAATTGATAGTTTACGGAAAATACGGAACTATGTGGTTGGATAAGAATGTGCTATACCTAAAATACTATGACCCTGAAAAAATGAAGGGATTTTCTATTGACGAGAGTTTGGCTGCACCAGGTAGAAAGTATGATTTGATAGGCGAACCACCTTGGGTGGAAAAAGAAATAAAACTTACTTCCGCAATGGAAGTCGATTATTATGATAAGTGTTATGAATATTTTGCATTAAATGAAAAACCTTTTGTTGATGTGACCGAAACACGGGAAGTAATGAGAATTATACAAGAATGTAAAGATAATTCGGAAATCTGGAGGTAAGCGGAATGGCAAATGTGTTGCCTGACAAGGCGGTATCGGATGAAGAGATATCTACGTTGTGTAGGGATATGCTCTCAAAATGGTGTGTAAAAGCCGGTGAACATATATATACAATACCTGATACGGATTCTATGGAGGTATATGGAATAGGACATAACAGTTGGGGTGTCCAAACAACACAAAAAGCTTTAGCAGCCTTTGCAACAATAGGTATGCATGATAAAAACGAGCAATTCGTGAAGAGAGCTTTGAATCTTTTACGATTCAACATGCAAAGTCATATTGAAGGTGAAATGCATTGTCTGGATGGCACAAAATGGGGACATACATGGATCGGCACTTTGGGAATCAACAGAATGATGCATGGTGTACTGCTTATATGGGATAGGTTGTCCGACCCGGACAAAGCGTTATTCGAAAAGATGATGGTATCCGAGAGTGAATATTTGTGTACCGATTATGTGATAAAAGCCGGGAAAGAAGCTCAATCCGGAAAAAATGCGCCTGAAAGTAATATATGGAATGGAGCACATTTGTTGACTACAGCTTGTATGTTTCCTGAGAAAGAGCGTAACCTACGTTATTTAGACCGTGCCGCGGACTTTTTTATAAATGGTATTTCTGTAGATTGTGATGCTTACGACCATGATTTGATTTATGGAAAACCCATTTCTCAAAGATATGTGGGGTCAAATTTTTTTGATACTTATTCTTTAAACCATCATGGTTATATGAATATCGGTTATATGGTCATATGTTTATCCAACGTAGCAATGACACATTTTTTACTTAAATCATTAGGTGTACCTGTTCCTGATTATGTATACAGGCATGTTAGCGAGCTTTGGAATTTGGTTAAACACTTTATATTTCCGGACGGAAGATTGAATAGGATCGGGGGAGATACAAGAGTCAGATATTGTTATTGTCAAGATTATTTAGTTCCTGTACTGCTTATGCTATGTGACTTATATAAAGATCCCACAGCAAAAAAATATCTGATCGAATGGTTAAAACAGGTTAAAACGGAATTTGATTATAATAACGACGGGTCTTTCTTATCTTGTCGAGCATCGGATTTAACTACAATTTCACCCTTGTACTATACTCGCTTGGAATCCGATAGGTCTGTAGTTTTATCAATGGCATTACAATATTCATATGTTACCGATGATATAGAAAGTATAAAAACCGTCCCTGCCGATATATTTTCTTGGCATGATCCCTTTCACGGTTCCACATTTGTAAAAGGTGAGAATTCATATGCCTCCTTTACATGGATTGCCGGTGAACGACCTCAAGGTATGTGTCTGCCTGTGGATGCCGGTGATTGTGCAGAGTGGAAAGAAAATTTGTGCGGGTCGGTTGCCGGTTTGGGAAAAAGAAATATAAGAGACGTTTTATGGCATGAAACAAGTTTGTTTGATAACGGTTTTGTAACTTTCGGATGTTCTAAGACAGTATCTTATGATCTGCCTGAAGGAAGTCCTAAATCGGAGGAGATTGCCGAGATTTTTAATTTCTACATTGCATTACCGGATAACTCCGTTTGTGTTGCAGTGCAGTTTGCCCGGTCTATTCATCGAAAATATATAAAAAATGTTAAAGGTACCTTGCTTAAAATACCGAATGATATATTTAACGGTAACTGCAGAACATACAGGTATGGTAATACGTGTCATAAGGCTGATTACAGAGGTGTACAGGATGAAATAATCAACACACAATCAAAATTTATAAATATAGATCAAAAAATTTCGCTAATATCTCTTAATTCGGATATAACTGTATTAAGGCCATCTAAACGACAGGTTGCAATCCATTACAGCCATTTTGACAACGGATTCTTATATTGTGACGAACTGTGCACACAGTTTGATCCGCACATAAGAGCATATTCAAACGGTGAGGTAATTATCGATACAGGTGCAATAATTATATCCGGTGTGGATGCCGGTGAGACATTGAAATATTATGATAAATACACACCTATATTTAACATTATCGGTAATGGAATAAGAAAAATAACCGTTCATGACATTAAAGGCAACCGGTATGATATTTATATAAACAACAGTAATAATTCGGTTGTTTTAGAAAACGAGTTATCAATACCGGCGTATACAGCTATTATTTTTGGAGATTTTTCCGTGGGATACGTACCGGTAAAATCTATAACCTTGGGAAGACAAAACATTAAGCTGTAATTCCCTTTGATAAGGGGTAAAGATAATCTAAAAAATAGATATTTGAGATAACCTTCTGAGTAAATAAGTGTTTATAGCACAAAAGAACCAACACCTTGTGTCTATTTTATTTTGTTCAGTTCTGTGTTTTCAATTGTGGTACCGGCCACTAGCTTATATAAAATGCTTTTTGGTTGAAAAATTGTTTGCGATGGCCAAAGCCCATGATGACCGGAAACAATATAACTAATTATGCAGACCAAAAAAAAGTATTCTACAGCTTGGCCTTTGAATATTTCAACGGCTAATGCAAATGCTGCAACAGGAGTATTTGCACCACCGCAAAAAACTGCAACCAATCCTAGTGCTGCAAGAAACGACATAGGTAAACCCATAAATGTAGATAATGTATTTCCCAAGGTGGCACCAATAATAAAAAGCGGTATAACCTCTCCACCAACAAATCCACTCCCCATTGTTATGGCAGTAAATATTAACTTTACGAGAAATGTGTAAAAAGCAACTCTAACTAAAAAACTCTGTTCCAACAACTCAATACTACGCCCGTTATAATCCTTTGTACCTATAAGCAATGTTAAAACAACAATGACCAGTCCCCCCAGGAAGGCTCTTTTTACATGATCGTTTTTCAAATACCTCTCAGAGAATTTCTGTATCCCATGCCGTAGTTGGCAATATAAAAGAGCAGCTAGGCCAAAAGCAATTGCTGCCAAAAATGTCATGGTAAAAGCAGTAATAGTCACTTCCGGCACACTTTGGATGATAAATTCTTCGTGTTTAACACCCCATACCCCTTCAGCAATATAATGTCCCACAAAACTAGATATAACACATGGAATTAGAGCTTCAAGCTTGAGCTTGCCCGAAGCAGCCATCTCCATACCAAAAATAGCTCCAGTTATCGGCGTTCCGAATGCAGCACCAAAACCGGCGCTGATACCGCTCATTAAATAAATTTTGGTATCCTGAGGATCGACTTTAAATATCTGATTGAAAGTCTGTGCCACACTTCCACCCATCTGTATAGCTGCACCTTCTCTTCCGGTCGAACCACCAAGCAGAACTGTCAGAAAAGTACCAATATATACAATTGGTCCTGTTCTTTTCAACACTTCAGCTTTTCCTTGAACGCCTTCAATAATGACATTGTTGCCTTTTGCGGAATCTATCTCCATTTTCTTGCCATAGTTCATATAAATGAAACCAATGATCATACCGCCAATGGGAAGTAAAAAAATCAGCCAAGAATTGTCTGAACGAATATCTCCGAGAAAATCATTTGTTTTTAAGAGTATCGCTATCAAAGTACCAACAAAAGCACCAATAACTAGTCCGGCTCCTATCCACTTAAATAGAACTGTTATAAACGTCTTAAGTTTTATATTCATTTTTACGGTTCCTCATTTTAAATTATCCGGAGGATTATGCTTATATTTTTCATTATTAACCTCAGTAAACAAATTATTTTCATTTGATTGAAATGTAGTGTTTTGATCGGCCAGGCCCGGTTTAAGCGATTGCAGGATTGAAAGCAGCGCTTGAATATCCTGCTTTGTTGCATATTGCTTTTCCTGCTTTAACATGTACCCTAATTGGCCGTTTGATTCAATTGTTGCCCATTCCATATCGCTTATGTTTTGAATGCCTTGCTGCCTTAAACGCAATTCCAGCATATCCACTGTCAGTCTTAGTTTTCTTAGGTTATCTTCGTTGATTATACCATCTTTAATTACAATAATTGAACGCCCATAAAAGAATCCTTCAAAAGCATCGGACTTAACAGTAATATACTCGATTACAATCAAAGTGATAACAAGCACTAATGTAATAAGCATTGTAATCCAAATGTTTTTGTCTCCGAGGGGCTGGATAATCAATGATCCTATAGCTATCATTAGCACTGTCTGTGCGACTGTCAGCTGAGATATAGATTTTCTTCCGGCCAGACGCAGTATCAACACACCACCAATTATAATAATGATTGCTTTCCAGATAAAGTTAAAATCCAATGTAAATCCTTCTTTCTAATTGCAGTAAAGTATTATTAAATAGTATTAGCATTTTACTTAATAATATTATTCAAAGAAAGGTTTGATAACGTTGTTGCCAATAAGCCGTGGTTGGATAATTAATTTTCAGCAAGTAAATAGTAAAATATCCGGAACTATAACAGGTGTAGATGGCGGCAAAGCAACTTTCACAGGAAGTATTAACGGAAACAGAGTTGAGTTTTTAAAAAAAATATGTCGGTAGTAATCAAAATCCTGTTAAATATATTAGAACTATTGATTTAGAATCGAATAAGTTAGAAGGAGAATGGATTATAGATAACAGTACAACAGGAGTATTTTCAATTGATTGGACACTGATTGACAGATCCGTATAATGATTCTTATTGCTTTTCGAGATAATCCCCGATTTTGTGTAAAATGCTTATTTTTAAATGATAAGAAAAGAAAAATTATTGAT
>CAZJOD010000155.1:0-8458 GCA_964547525.1 uncultured Clostridiaceae bacterium | reverse complement strand
CAATAAAGATGTAAGTGAATTGTCATTAGCCGAGTGTGCGGTATTGGCCGCCATCCCCAACGCACCTTCAACTTATAATCCTACCAAAGAAGAAGGTCTTAAAAATACTATAAAACGCCAACACCTTGTGCTTGATAAAATGCTGGAATTAGGTTTTATAGATGAAAAACAGCATGATGAAGCTATAAATGAAGAACTAAATTTTCAATTTGTACGAAAAGTTGCAATTGAAAAACCGACAACATATTTCACGGATCACGTATTAAATGAAGTTATAAACGCTTTAACCGTGCAAAAGAACATAACACGATTAATGGCCGAGTCAATGGTTTATAATAACGGGTATAAAATATACACCACTATGGACCCTATAATACAGTCGGCCATGGACGAAGTTTTTAATGACAGTACATTCTTTCCGGTAAAAGACGAATCCGGAAATACCATAAATATCAATGCTGAAAAATACGGTGAAATACCTCAAGCGGGTATGGTTATAATAGATCCTTACACCGGTTATGTTAAAGCAATGTACGGTGGTAACGGAGAAAAAACCGGAAGCAGAACGTTTAACCGTGCAACTCAAACTCAAAGGCAACCGGGATCATCATTGAAACCTATTGCTATATATGCTCCGGCGATAGATTTGAAATTAATAACACCGGCAACTATAGTTGATGATGTTCCGGTTTATCTTGACGAAAAAAACCCCGATGATTTGTATCCCACTAATTATACAAAGAATCAATATCGTGGTTTAACCACCATAAGGGATGCTATTAAATCATCTATAAATGTTGTGGCTGCACGAATATGGAAAGAAGATTTGAAATTCGAAAATTCTATAGCATACTTGAAAAAAGTAGGGATTGACAGAGAAAAAGAAATATTTCACGATACGGTATCTGTTGCAATGGGCGGTTTAACTACAGGAGTATCTCCTATGAATATGGCAGCCGCTTATACCCCGTTTGTTAACAGCGGAATTTATTCACCTCCGGTAACATTTATAAAAGTTGAAGATATTGACGGAAACATAATACTGGACAACCGTCCGGAATATACTGTCGCATATAGTGAAGAAACTGCGTTCGTAATGCGTGATATGTTGTGCGAAGTGGTAAAACCCAAGAATTCACCGTACGGTGGACAATGGCAAGGTGCCGGTACCGCCTATCCTATAATAAATATTAAAAACGGTACAATTGAAGTTGCAGGTAAAACAGGAACAACCAGTGATAATTTAGATAAATGGTTTGTGGGATTTACTCCGTATTATACCGCTGCAGTCTGGTATGGATATGATAATAATATAAAACCTGTAAAATTAATCAACGCCGAATACAATCAAGCTATGATCATATGGAATGAAGTTATGAATAAAATACATCAGGATCTACCTCCTACAAAATTTCCGGGACCTACCGGAAACATTGTAACTAGGGAAATATGTATATTCTCAGGTCAGATAGCTACCGATTTATGTAAACAAGATCCCAGAGGTAATTGCACACGTACGGAATACTTTATTAAAGGTACCGAACCCGCTTATTACGACGAATGTACTGTGCATGTAAAAGCAGAAATATGTACCGCTTCAAAAGATATTTGGGGGCGTTTCTTGCTTGCCAATCCTTATTGTGACCCAAGCACGGTAGTTGAAAAAATATTTATACAAAGAAAAATTCCTTGGGTTCCGAGCAAACCGGAAGAACCTAAAGTTGAAGATATGATGTATGAATTACCTGCAGGTGAATATTGTACTGCACACAAACCGGTGATAACCGGGCAAGGTGTGTCTTTAACGGAATAAACAAAACAAAAGACGGATCTTCGTATTCTTTTAAAAATTGTAAGATCCGTCTTTTATTTTCCATTGATTTCTCTTTATTTATCTTATTTGACCGGTACCATAAATAATATACTTAATTGTAGTTAGTTCTTTTAATCCCATGGGGCCTCTGGCATGTAGTTTTTGTGTACTAATACCTATTTCTGCACCAAACCCGAACTCTCCTCCGTCTGTAAATCTTGTGGAGGCATTTACATATACTGCAGCTGCATCTACCTCCTTTAAAAATCTATTTGCATTAGAATAACTTTCGGTAACAATGCTCTCAGAATGCTTGGTGCCATAAGTATTTATGTGCTCAATTGCTTCAGATACATCCTTTACAATTTTAACAGCCAATATATAATCCAAATATTCCGTATACCAATCATCTTCGCCGGCGGGTATTACATTCTCACCTTTTAAAAGCGGATACGACTTCTCGCAGCATCTTAATTGTACATTTTTAGCTTTAAGAGCTTCTTTTACGGCAGGCAAAAATACTTGAGCCTCACTTTCGGCTACTAATAACGTTTCCGCGGCATTACACACACCCGGGCGATCGGTTTTGGCATTAACAATAATATTTAAAGCCATTTTGAGATCGGACCCTGAATCAACATACACATGACAATTGCCGGTGCCGGTTTCAATAACAGGTACTGTGGAATTTTCCACAGTCGACTTTATTAAGCCTGCTCCACCTCTTGGTATAAGCACGTCGACATAACTGTTAAGACGCATCAATTCGGTAACTTTATCTCTTGATGTGTCTTCAATTATTTGTACACAATCTTCCGGCAGCTTACTAATTTTTAAAGAATTACGTATAGAATGAACTATTGCCATATTGGATCGAATGGCATCACTGCCACCTCTTAGAATAACGACATTACCCGATTTAATACATAATCCTGCAGCATCAGCCGTTACATTAGGCCTTGATTCGTATATCATACCTACTACACCTATAGGTACCCTTTGTTTTCCTATCCTCAATCCGTTAGGTCTTTCCCACATCTCCAAAACCTCACCTATAGGATCGGACAATTTGGTGAGTTCAATCAAGCTGTCGGCAATTTTTATAATTCTGGATTCCGTTAATAATAATCGGTCAATTAAAGCTTCAGATATATTATTTAATCGCGCTTTTTCTACATCAAATTTATTCGCTTCCAGAATCATCTCGATATCTTTTTTAAGACCACTCGCAATATTCACCAGTGCTTCATTTTTAGCTTGCCCTGATGTAACTGATAAAATATGCGAAGCTTTTTTGGCTCTTCTTCCTAATTCAATTAAATCAATCATATAAGCCTCCTTAAATAATCTTATATTGTTATGGCCAATATGTCTTTTACACTTTTTGTTTTCCCACAAAAACCGTACCGAGGTTCTTACCATCCAGTATATCATATATAATCAACGGATTACTTCCATTGGCCAATACCATATCAATACCTTCTTCCATAACCAGTTTGGCGGCGGTTAATTTTGTAATCATCCCACCTGTTCCCAATTCGGACCCTTTACCGCCGGCACATGATTTTATTTTATCATCAATATCAAAAATATTCTCTATTTTTTTACAGCAATCGTCAATTTTCGGATTACCTGAATAAAAACCGTCTACATCAGATAATATTATTAATAAATCAGCTTTTACAACCGATGCTACTATAGCCGACATGGTATCATTATCGCCGAATAACTTTTTTTCACCGTACTCCAATTCATCTGTAGCTACCGAATCGTTTTCATTGACAATTGGTATAACTCCATGTTCAAAAAGATTATTAAATGTGTTAATAACATTTTGTTTTCGTTCCTCATCTTCAATAATATCTTTTGTAAGCAAAATTTGTCCTACAGTCTTACCGTATTCACCGAAAAACTTACTATATATGTTCATAAGAACGCACTGTCCTACAGCAGCCGCAGCTTGTTTTCCGCCTATTGTCACCGGACGGTGTTTTAAATGCATTTCCCCTACACCCACACCTATTGCACCTGATGTAACCAATATTACTTCAATTCCGGTATTAAAAACATCAGATAAAACCATCCCCAATTTATCCAAGCATCTTAAATTTAAATTCCCGTTATCATGAGTAATTGTGGATGTCCCTACTTTGACAACTAACCGTTTAATGTTTTTAAATCTCTCTCTGTGATTATCCATGCAAATTCCTCTTTCATTAATTCCAAGGGGCCAACTCAACTTTACCCCAAGCCCCTATTTTATTCCCACAAACCACAACAACACCTGCAACACCTTTTATAGTTTTTGCATATTCAATCGCTTTTTCTATATCGTCTACGGATGCTACCCTGTTTGCAACTGATGTTGCAGCGGCATCGGCCAAATATGTGCTTTTAGACAGAATAACAACCGCATCACTTTTACCGAAACTAACCGACGGACCTATTGTACCGGAGGATGTGCAAATCCCCATTGGCATATCGGTACTCTTAATTGTGATGGCAAACTTATCACTAAAAGGTGACTCGCCTGCAAATATACCGGTTTTGATATCATTCTTACAATTAACATATATATCTCCACCATTTTCAACAATAACTTCATCGGTATACTTCATTAGATCCAAACCCACCGATTCACTGATTGCACCCGCCACTGAAGCCATAGGACCCACATCCGCAGAAAAAGCGGCCGAACACATCTTTCTAATAATTAAAGGTGCATTCGGTGCAGCTTTTACCGGTGAAAATGATGTTATAAATTCAGGATATTTCAAAGCGTACGCCTCTATAATACTTCGACATTTAAGAATCGATTTTAAAGCACGGTCGTATAAATTCTTACATGCGCCTATCCATAAGTCGGTCTGCTTAACCGTTACATTAAAATAAACCAATCTTTCATTTTTTAATTGATTACGATATGTCCGTTCTACATACTTATCATCCATAGCTTTCAGTCACCAATCATTGTGTTGCTTCAGTCGATTGTTTATATTATTCTTTTCTCATAGAATCGGTGAACAAAGTGTCACCGTTAAGGCCCATTACACCTAGCGGACAAGTCTTAATGCACAATTCACATATAAGACATTTATCTTGATCAAACAATAATTGCCAAGTATCTTTATCCATAATCAAAGCACCTGATGGACATACCGATGTACACGCTCCGCAATGGATACACTTTTCTTCGTTCCAAATAACTTGCTTGTCAAATATCTTATATGTGATTCCCATACCCTTAACATATTCTAATGCCGCATCTACTTTATCAGGTTCACCTTGTAAATCCATGACTAAACGGCCTGTTCGATTCAAACTGATATCGGCATTCAAAATATTCAACATCAAATCAAAATCTTTAATCAGCCGGTAAGTCAAAGGCTGTTTTATACTGTTAGAAGGAAATTCAAAAGTAACCTTGATTTTTTTCATTCCTGTATCCCCCTGACTTCTAATTTATTTACTTTGGTATGCATCGGTAGGTCAATAATTTTTTCAGTTAATGTGAAATCTCCTTTAATAATCCATTCTTTTAACGTTTTAGCAATGGTTCTTGATTTCACAAGACTGGTTAAAGGTGCCGTATTGACCTTTTTTCCTTTAAAATCTATTTGCCCGCTTCTTAACTGCTTATAGTTCACCAAAAAATCCAGATTTTCTTTACCTGATTTATCAACAATACGGGTATATATTTCTTCATCTTTTACAGCGGTTTTTGCAAGAATATCTTCATCAATAATAGGTATAGGAATACCTACACCTACATATAAAGTTATACCGTACTTTTGAAAAACGCCTGCTCTGATGAATTGAGTATTCATACCTCTTACATCACCTATAAGAGCAAGGGTTCCCGCACCTAATACAGGAATTTTATTATCCAGCCGTTCCCTTTCAGGATTGTGCTGAGTACCTTCCCAAGCCACATATCCTATGTTTCCACCAAAAAAGATCCTGGTACCCGGTCCTATCGTTCTGTATTCGGGATCATTAAGAAGGGGACTGAGCTGGCCTGCGGTACTGTATGTTATATTACCGTAATTAGGCAATAAAGTTCCCATATATGTATATATTGTTTTATTTGTAGAATTAGTCGCTGCAGGATAATTTTGATAAGCATTCCTGGGATTAAAAAGATATACCTGATTTACATTATCCTTATTGATCATAGTATCGATAGATTTTCTGGGATAACAATCGGTTCCGGGGCTCTCTGCGTGCAAAGATATGTCTTTTCCTGCAATCATATCTTCAATTACATGAGCACCTCCATATTCATTACCTTTGCTTAAGGATTGTTCTGTAGCGCCTATGTAAGCATCCACAGCAGCTAAACCCGCATAAGCCGGTACATCATTCAATGTAACTTTAGCCATTCTTATAGGTGGTTCGGAATGCCCGAAGTTTATGAACATACCGGAAGAACACATCGGCCCGAATGTTCCGGTAGTTACAACATCCACTGTTTCTGCGGCTTTTTTATATCCTTGTTGTTCTGCGATTTCTATTACTTCCTCGGCTGTAACGACTACAGCTTTTCCCGCTTTTATTTTTTCATTTATTTCATATATTGTTTTACTCATTTACAGTCCTCCGTAGCTATATAAATTGATCAATAACACGGCCTACTCCGTTTTCATCGTTTGATAGTGTCACATAGTCCGCAATTTTTAATATTTCAGGATGTGAGTTGGCCATTGCTACTCCTAATCCCGCAAATTCTATCATTGACATATCGTTCAATCCGTCTCCGACGGCAATCATCTCATCTTTTGATATACCGTAAATATCCCCTAATTTCTGCATTGCCAACGCTTTGGATGCGGTTTTATCAACAAATTCCAAAAACATGGGTCTGGAAGTATGAAAATTAACATTATCACTTATATACATACCTACGTCATTTTGATGTCGGTTTATGATTTCCGGTGTGCTTATCCATAATATTTTTGTAATTCCTTCCACCGCAATTTTTTTATAGTCGTCAAATCGTACAGGTGGCAAACCTGATATTTTGCTGTAAGATACGGATGTTTCGTTTATTTGATCGGCATATAAAACGTTGTTTGCCCAGAATGTTACGGTAACCTTGCGTTCCATACCCAGCCTAATAATATCAACTGCATCCTCGGGTTTCAAAGTACAACTATACAGTATTTCCTCTTTTTCCGATACTATCATAGCACCGTTATACGTGATGGATGATGTTTTAACATCCAACATTCTTATAATATCCCTTATACCTTGAACGGGTCTTCCGGTAGAAATTGTAAAAATCAGGCCTTTTGCCACCCCCTTTCGAATAGATTGTACGGTTTCTTCCCTCAATCTATTTTGGGAGTCAAGCAATGTGCCGTCTATGTCCACTGCTATCAGTTTATATTTCATTGATATAACACTCCATAATATTTTATCTTACATCATACACCAAACTTTTAAGAATTTCCACTGTTTTTTTGTACCGGTAAAGGTTCTACATAATATTTTGATAAATATTGATTGACTTATTTACATATGCTATGATAAATTCATACAAAAGTCTTTATTACATTAAAAAACGCCTTATAAGGAGTGTTATATGGCTGAAACTATATACAAACCATGCTTTCCTGTCATGCGATTGGCAAGAATGTTATTACCTGTTTATTTGGATAAACAATATTTAATTACAGCAAACAATAGCATTATAAAAGATTTAAAACCACCTTATTTAATATTGGCTAATCACGTAAATAATTGGGATCCCATATTTGTGAGCAGATTTGTAGATCATCCAATTCAATTTGTTACAAATGACAATTTTTTTCGTAAAAAATGGCTAAAATTCGTTTTGATAAGATTAGCCGGAGCAATACCAAAAACTAAATCAATGAGTGATTCACAAGCTGTAAAAAACATTTTAAAGGTCAGAAACTGGAACGGTGTAATAGGAATTTTCCCGGAAGGCAGCAGATGTTGGGATGGAGAATCACTTACATCAATCTATTCTACAGCAAAATTAGTTAAATTATTAAAGATACCTGTTATATTTGTTAAAATAAGAGGTGCATATCTGGCAGGACCCAGGTGGGCGATAAAACAAAGAAAAGGTAAAGTTTTATTAGATTATAGTCTGATTTTGAAAAGTGATCAGATAAAAAAGTTAAGCGTAGATAAGATTCACTCAGTAATAGAAGAAAATTTAAAATACAATGAATATGAATGGCAAAAGACAGTAATGTATAAATATGTAACAAAAAACCGTGCCGAACGATTGGAACTTTTGCTATTCACTTGTCCTTCGTGCAGGTTGTCGGAAACTTTAGTATCTAAAGAAAATGAATTATATTGCACTCATTGCGGATATACTGTCACATATACCGAAACAGGATTTTTTCATAATGATAAAGTAGCTCCTATATTCAGTACTACCGTTGAATGGAATAAATGGCAGACCAAAGAGCTATATGAATTCATTGAGAAAATAGATGACCATTAAATAAATATATTTGATTATAACGACTGTATTTTTTATAAAGGAACAAGGGTTGGAGTCCCCAAAAAAATCGGCATTGGAAGGCTTCTTCTCACAATCGACAAAATTATTTTTATAAATGAAAAAAGAGAATCGGTTGAAATTTTTTTAGATCGAATTTCAGG
>CAZJOD010000154.1:0-8519 GCA_964547525.1 uncultured Clostridiaceae bacterium | reverse complement strand
AAAACTGCCGATAACCAGTCCAAAAACAAAAATTAAAACCTCCATTTTACCTCACTTAGCCACCTTTTTAATGTGTTAATTATATCACAAAAATATAAGTTTCAAAACAAATTGTCATTAAAAGTGTTATAATATCGAACTATTAATTTTTTTACAATAATATATAAAACGGTACAAACCAATACTATTATAACGCAAAAATAATTAAAAATCGGATTAAGTAACATAGCGGCTACAGTAATTACAGGGGCAAGAACCAAACCTGTTGTAAACTTTAAAATTCCATTTTTAGATATTACCTTTGCAATCGGTCCGGAATGCTCGTAATAAAAATTTATGAATTTATTACCCCACACATAACGACTTAATACCTCATCCCGAAATCTTCTTAAAAGCCTTACACCGGGTTCTTGATAGGATCCGTAAGAGGCTGTTGCTATTACGCAGAATGTACTGTAATCAAATTCAGGCAATTGTGAAATTATGGCTACGGATTTATACTTTAAACCGAGACCCGAAACAGAACCTGTTATAGACATTTTTCTTCCTAAGTTTCTAAGCTCAACTCCATTTATTACGTTATAATCTATATATTGCCCTTTTACATCAAATTGAAGAAAATTATCAACCCTATTTCCGTAAGAGTCGGTACCATGAATAAAATCTACGGATAAAGACGCTTCTTCATTTAAAGTTATATTATGTAAATTCCCGGAATCATCCGAATAGCGAAGATTGATTATACCGTCCTCAGCCCATATATATCTATAGTCGTCATCAAAATCAACAGGCATTTGGTTAAGTATTTCACAACTGTATATTGTGGCAAGCTCTTCTTCTAAAAACCTGGAAACATATCTTGTTTCGTTTTGTGTTATCCATCTTTCCTCATATATGGAAAAAGATTTTTGTGCATAGAAGTAAAGGGAGTAACCTATCCCTAAAACGGTCAATATTAGAGTAATAACCACTAATAATTCGACTAAAGTATATCCCCTTTTATTCATATAATTTATCATAGTATTACCGTCTCCTTTTTATCTGGTTGTAACGGTATTTAAGTCCATAGAACCCGGTTTAAGGATTTGCCAACCGGATATTCCGGCATATGAATATAACAATCTTCCTGAGGTTGTTACGGCAAAAAAGCAACCGTCTTTCCAATCCATATCATTTAAGGGCGTACTCACTCCCGTTGATGTTTGAGACCAAGTCAATGTGAACAGCCACCACTTTTCCTCCTTCAACCCGGTGGAATAATAAATATTACCTTTTGATGTACCGATCAAAAAATATGAATCATCCCATGTTATTGATTTAAAAGCCGGAATTTCACTATAATTTACGTTTTTACCGGCTACTGTATATGTAATAAAAACAACATCCCATGAAATACCGTCGGTTGTATGAAATAAATTATGATCATATCTATATTGCCCTCCGGTAAAAGTAACCTGTTGTGGATTACCAACCGCAATGAATTTGTTGTATTTAAACTTTATATCATTAATGTCATAACCCGAGTTAATGATTTGTCCTGTTGTCCATGTGATTCCGTCCGCCGATCTGATGTTGACACCTTGTGCTCCTACGGCAATAAAATTCCCGTTACCGTAAGCTACACCGTATAGGTTATTTGTAGTCCCGGACGCTGCCATATTCCAAGATATACCGTCTGTTGAATAAATTATCCTACCGTTATCACCTACCGCCACATATGTTTGCGTATCATTGGAATAAGCTATTCCTCTTAAAGTTTCCGAAACCCCGGGTGTGCTGCATGCCGTCCAAGTGGTGTTATCGTTTCTATAATATACATTTCCCCCGGCACCTACTAAAAAATATGTTTCATTAAAGAATGCCGATGCGTATATATCCGTATTCAAAGTAAAGGTGGCATCTCCTTTCCAATATCCGGGGTCACAGGACGTGTAGACATTGCCGTTATTTCCTGCCGCCATATATATGGGCATTCCTACAAATATGCTCGCGTAAAGAACCTCAGCTTGTAAAGTTCCGTCATACTCCACATATACATTAGGGGTTGTAATAACTACAGTGTAGGGAGAGCCGGATGCCGTAAGTACACCAGGTGCAACAGTCCTGATTTTTATGTAAGCAATCAATTGGGATCGTACATCCGCATATCCGGTTGCTCCGGGCACAATTTGACCGTTATTATCATAAATATCATAATATGTAGTATTATTTATAAAATGGGTATCCGTCCCCTTTATAAAGATATTATGGGTTTCACCCGTAACTATACCTTCACTGTTTCTCGGACCGTAACCTTCGCTTAATGCAAAAGGTCCGTTAGATATATGAGCGTCATAAGATACAAAAGTTGAATAATCACCTTCACTAATCATCCAACCTCTTATTGGAGTTCTTAAATATGCTTCGTTGTCGAATTTAATAGGGACATGCCTGATATCGGGTGTGACGCGTACTTCGGCCAAACCTCTTTCAAGTTCGTTCGCATACCGTATAGTTTGTTCATTTAACTGCCCGGCATGTACCAACATATTAAACTGGTTTGCAAAGAAAGGAGCAAATATAAATGTCAGCATTGTAAAAATTCCTAATGCAACTAATATTTCAGCCAATGTCATACCTTTTTCGTTTAATATGTACATTTTTTTCATAAAGATACCTTTCTATTTTTCCAGTATAAACGTCAAATGATCATTTACTACAGGAAGTAAAATGTCGTCACCATTGTTATATGTTGTAGTTATTCTAAAAAAATCGTTATTATCCGTTCCCTGATCAATCATCCATTCCGCCAAATCAAATCCTTCTTCTCCGGCACTTTTTTTCCTGACATAATAAGCTTCACCCGGAGCTATATAACTTTTCTTTGGAGATACACCAAACAAGTCATAATCATGTAGTGTTACACCACCTACAAAATACACTTTAGCATAAAGCCCTGATTTCCCGGATACCGATATGCCCATATCATCGGGGACTTGTATCAATATGGTACCGTATGAAGATGTTCCCACTCTTAGATGTATGTGTTGTCTAAATATAATAATCTCTGATGATAAGATAAGTCCCATTTCTGCATTGAATCGATTTAAATTTATAGCTTTATGAAAAGTAATCATATTTGATCCTATACCGACAAACTCGTTCGGAGAAAGGTAAAACTCGTTATTGTCGGTTTTCATCTCCAATATGCCATGGGGATCAAAGAAACGAACCGTTATAACTTTATTTTTAGAATTTCCGCCAAAAGTCCTTGTCACATTTTGGGTTTCGGAATAAGGTGCCGAGTTATAGTTAAAATGACCTGTTTCGTAATCATACAAAGGAATAACGGTTTCGTGCCCCGGTAGATACGGCGAAGACACAATTGATAAATTTTTTATCATATCGGCTACACTTGCCGTAACTGTAAATCTTGTGCACCCGTAAGCCGGGTCGTTAATATCATTTATCCGGTTTACCGATATATCCGCAAAGCCTACGGTATATTCCGATTTAAACGATTCGGACATATTATTCCAAGCACTTTCCAATATAAAATCTCCGGTAGTCATATAATAAATACGTTCGAGTTCACCGGAAGGTTTAGAATCAAAATTACTTTGTTTCCAACTGTTTATAACGGCGTCTAGCGTAGATTTTGCAATATATTCGGCTTTTTCTAAATTTTTATATAATTCAACTTGCTTTAATTCTATGTGTGTATAGTTATAGATAACAAGAGCCAATAAGGGAAGTATCACAACAAGCATGAGTACTACGGGCATAGCCCAACCTTTTTTATTAAGCTTTACAAAGTTTATATCTCTCATATGCCCTCCTTTTCCACACTTATACGATAACCCTGAAAAATTCCTCCACCGATGTGATTCCGCCTTTTATTTTATCCAGTCCGTCCGCCCTCAAAGTAACCATCCCTTCATTAATTGCAGCATCTGCAATTTGGCTTGAATTGGCATCACTTAGAATTAATCGCCTCAGTGTATCGGATACATGTAGATATTCATATATCCCGACACGCCCTTTATATCCTGTGTTATTACAATGAATACAGCCTTTAGGTTTATAAAGTGTTATCATGTCTTGTCCATAATCCAAAGGAAAATCCGGAAGCTGTTTTAATAAATCATCTTTACTTATATCAAATTTTTCTTTACATTCTCTGCATAGTTTTCTTGCCAAGCGCTGTGCGATTACACCTGCCAATGCAGATGCCGTTAGGTATGTTTCCACACCCATTTCACTTAATCTGGTTACGGCCGAAGAAGAGTCGTTTGTATGTAGCGTCGATAAGACCAAATGCCCTGTTAAAGCGGATTCAACCGCAATTTTCGCCGTTTCGTGATCTCTGATCTCACCTATCATCACTATATCGGGATCGCTTCTTAATATGGACCTTAATCCCCTGGCAAAAGTAAGTCCTGCCCTATCGTTTATCTGAATTTGATTTAACCCGTCCAGCCTTCTTTCAATAGGGTCTTCCAGAGTTATAATATTTTTATCCACAGTATTTAATTGTTGCAAAGTCGCATATAAAGTAGTACTTTTCCCACTGCCCGTAGGACCTGTTATCAATATAAATCCGTAGGGGTATTTTACAGCTTTCATATATCCCTCAAATTGCTTTTTAGGAAATCCTAGCTCTTGTAGTGTTATTATTTTAGCACTTCTTTCCATCAACCTCATTGTTATTTTTTCACCATATGGAGTTGGTAAAGTGGCAACACGGATATCTACGGTTTTTCCGTCAAAATTTTTAGAGATTCTTCCGTCTTGAGGTATTCTTCTTTCAGCTATGTCCACGTTGGACATAACCTTGATCCTGGATATTAAAGCGTTTTTTATAACATTAGGTTGTTGCATCACTTCATGTAAAACACCGTCAATTCTAAAACGAACTTTCAACTTCTTCTCCATAGGTTCTATATGTATGTCGGAGGCACCGGCTTTTATCGCATAATTTATTATTTGATTAGCCAATTGTACCGCAGGACGTTCTTGTGTGTCTTGTTCCGGCTTATCGGATGTTTTTTCATCTTCAAGCTTCTCCATTTCACCTAAATCAATTGATTCCATCGTTGTACTCATATTGTCGAATTGTTCTATGGTAGCTATCAATTCTTTTTCAGGTACAACCACAGGTTCAATTTCATATCCTGTCATTATTTTAAAATCATCGATGGCAATAATATCGTTAGGGTGCATCATCGCAAGTAGCAACTTTCTATTATCCTCAGAAAAATCAATGGGTATGGCATTATACCTTCTTGCTATCTCCGGAGTAACAAGATTTGCAGCAGCTACATTAAGGGGGTGCTCTTTCAACGACATAAATCTTGTACCTTCTCTTTTGGCTAAGGCTTCTGCTACGTCATTTTCGCCGCAAAACCCCATGTCAACCAAAACGGTACCGATTTTTGTCATATTACCGGCTTTTTGAAGCTGCATCTGTTTTAATAGAGCTTGTTCAAGTTGTTCTCTTGTAATTTTATTCTTTTGTATCAGTTGCTCTCCCAGGTAATTTTTAAAAATACTGGCACTCAAAAATTTACACCAACTTTGTTTTAATATTTTTAGTCATACTTAATAAATTTATGACCTGAGCTATATGGTAATCTGTTTTTTTTGTTTTATTTAGTAAAAAAAACATTCACCCTTTATTTCTATTGTTATATCATCCGTAGATGATAAATTTTCTATCCTTACTATATTTACTCTTTTTACTACTGTTAATCTGTCCGAAGTACTCATTAAATCCAAAACATCAATAAGACATTTATAACTGCCGGTAAAACGTAAAGAAAAAGGTATAGAATATGTTGTCTTACTGAATCCGCTTAATTTTTTATAGTTATCAAATCTGAATTGCGAGACAGTTCCACCGGTTTCCTCTATATAAGTAGTTAAAGAAGTTATTATTTCAGTTTCACGTTCACCTTTCGGGATGTATTGTTCACTCTTTCGGTAGGCTTCTTGCAAATCATATTTTTTATCGGATAACTGCTGCAGTGTTTGCAGATAAGATGAATTCTTTAATAAAGTCATCTCTTGTACGCTTATTTGAGATTCAACTGTTGTATACCGCCCTATTTGTTTAAATATCATAATCGAACTAAAAACAATGACAACAACCGAAACCACAATTATACCGATATCAAAAAAATATGAGCCTTTTTTACCGGATTTTTTTGTTTTCATGTTTTGTCAACTCCCTTCAAAGGTATCTCCAATAAAAATCTGACAGTTTTTATTGTATCAAAGGTTACATATTCCTCCATAGACTTACAGTAGACTTTGGATATGTACTCCGGTTCACTTAATCGGTCAATCCATTCGGTCGCAGTTGATATGTCCGATCCGATTCCCTCAATTATAACTTTATACGAGTCGGTCACAGAACAATCAACATCTAATTTTAACAGCTTTATATCGTTTGGCATGCTATCACAAATTTTATATATGATAATATTAACAGGTGGTATATTACCTAATGCCGTTTTATAATCATTCACATTAACCTTTAATGCATTTAATTGATCTTCATAGGGTTTCAAATCTTTTATTTGCGAATTTACCGTTTTATTCTGCTCTTCTAAAGATTTTAATTCAATAAGGGGGGTTAATGTTAGTAATCCGGTCGCTCCGTATCCGAATAAAAATATGACAGCCGTTATAATCGAGAATGTCGCTACAATTGATATTCTCTTAGAAATTAAAATATGCTTTCGTATCTCTTCAGGTAAAAGACTAATATTTCTCATCTTAAGCCCTCCAATCCTCTTATGGCTAATCCCGTTGTTATAACATATTCACCCGGAGTCTTTAATTTATCTATTCTTTCCTGATCCGCATTCAATACCGAGAAAGGATTAATAGATTCGGTCGGTATTTCTAATCTGTCATTCATATGCGTTATAAAATTTTTATTATCACTTAACATACCGGATAAATAAATACTACCTACATTTGAATTAGGGTAATTATTATGATAATAATTTAAAGAGGATATTATGTCTTTTGATACCAACTCGGTGAGCTCCTCCATTCTGTTTTCAGGAAAATCGTTAACATCAACATTACTGTATTGAGATAAATTAACATTTAAATTTCTTACCAAAATCGGTATTCCATGTGATAATATCAATAATACCGAAATGTCCCTGCACAGATTCATAACGATCCCCGTACCTGTTTTTTGTACGGAACTTAACATTTTAGTTAGTGCCAGCGCTGAAACATCAATATCGTTTATCCTTAGTCCTGCACTTTCTATTACATTCATGTGTTCCTTTATCATATTTTTTCCTGCGGCAACCAGCATTACTTTCATTTGATTTGTATTATCGGATACTTCTTCTTCAATAACCATATAATCCAACTCAACCGAAGTTAAAGCCACCGGTAAATATTCTTGAGCCTGATATCGAATGGTTTTATCCCATTGATCTTTTTTGGACTTTGGCATATTGGCAATTCTGACTATAACATATTGATTGTTTACTCCTAATAACACATCTTTGGTCTTTATTCCCGAATCGGTCCATAAGCGTTTTATCGCACCGGACACCACGTCAGGTTGTTCTATGGAACCGTCCTTAATCGCTCCTTGAGGCAAAGGTATAGAACCGGCTACTTTGAACCGGGGCTTATTTTTACCTTTTTGTAATTCAACCGCTCTGATAAACGCAGGACTTATTTCCAATCCGGCTATACTTTTATTTAATATCATTTACATTCCTCCGGGTTTGATCATATGGCTTACCATTATGCAGTAACAACTGTAAATATTGGTAAATATAAAGACAATAACATACCCCCGACAATCAGCCCTACTCCTATTAACATTAACGGCTCAATAACTGCAGTCAAACCTTTTGTCAGTGTTGCAACCTCGTTTTCATAAAATTCTGCTATTCTATCCAATAATTCAGGTAGTTGACCGGATTCTTCACCTACTTGTGTCATGTGAACCACCATAGGAGGAAATACACCCGTATCACCAAATTCTTTTGCTATACTACCTCCTTCTTCAATACGCTTTGCCGCTTTATTAATAGCATCCTCCAAAATAAAACTACCTGATGTTGGTCCTGCACTTTTCAAAGACTGTATTACCGGAATACCTCCGGCCATCAATGTGGATAATGTACGACAAAATCGAGCCACAACCGCTTTTTCAGCCAAAGGACCAAATCCCGGTATCTTATATTTTAACTTTTCTTTAATGCGTTTCACCTGTTCCTTATCTTTTATAAATTTAAAGGATGCAATTACCGTACCGATTAGAATTAACACAACATACCATCTTTTAATCCATACCTCGGATACTCTGAATATAAAAGCCGTTATACCCGGAACATCAGTACCGGCCGGGATAAAACCTTTAAACATGGGCACTAGAAAGGTCATCATCGCCACTACGATTATCAACGCAAATCCGAACACCATTTTAGGATAAAACATTGCGGATTTAATAGCGTCTTTCAAAGCTTTTTCTTTTTCCATTTGATCTGCAAGCCGGT
>CAZJOD010000153.1:0-8840 GCA_964547525.1 uncultured Clostridiaceae bacterium | reverse complement strand
AAATGTACTATTTTCTATTGTTTTATTCAAAATAATAATATACAATTGGAAATAGTATATTTTTATTTTGTACTGGAACTAGATAATCTCGATAAAAATTGATTTGTGTGGACAGGGGGTAAAAGAGTGGGTGTTATTAGAGTTATTATAGCAGAAGCACAAGTTGATTTATGCAAAAATATTTCATCGTACCTTAACGGAAAAGAGAATATTTCTGTTATAGGGTATGCAAATGACGGTAATACCACTTTCGATCTAATTGACAGATTAAGACCGGATATAGCGGTTATGGCAATAATATTACCTAGTTTAGACGGATTAGCTGTTATGGAAAAATGCTTATCTCAAAATATAAACACAAAATTTATTCTTATATCGGACATTAAAGATCCTCTTATAACAAAAGAAGCCTTCAATTTAGGAGCGGCATATTTTCTTTTAAAACCTATAGATTTAGAAGTGTTAACCAGAAGGATAAAATTCATTTATCAGTCTTATGTAAATAAAAGCGGAGCCAAACCGCTACAACTAAAAATATCAAACGAAACAAATGATTTCACAACTTATAGAAAAGAAAATATTGACGTTCGCAGTGAAACAACCAAGATTCTTTATGAGTTTGGGATACCTGCTCATTTATCCGGTTTCCATTACCTAAGAGAGGCCGTTATAATGTCGGTTTACAGTAACGAATCAATTAACAGGGTCACAAAATTTATATATCCCGGTTTAGCAAAAAAATTTACATCGAATGCCGAGAAAATTGAACGTGCAATACGACATGCAATTTTACATGCTTGGCGTACCAATATAAATACACACCCTAGTTGGCAATCGATAAAACCGACAAATTCACAATTCATAGCATGGGCTGCCGAAAAAATCAGGTTGACATTGAAGTCAAACAATATGTAAAATATTCACCCGATAATATAAACTACTTATGCTGTAGTAAATAACACTTTTGATGAAATTGGGCTTTAATTTAATTCAAATAAAGGTACATCGTGTAATGTACATTTTCTATCTTTTAATGCTTGTTTGAATATTGATCAATATGCTATAATTGAGCGATTCGAATCTATAACGAAAACAGGAGATATAAAATTTATGATAAAAGATAAGAACCGGCAAAATATTTGTACTCACTCGTTCGATGACGAGTATAGAGTCAAAGGTTCTATTGTACCGCCAATGTTTTTAAACAGTCTTTTCACCCGCAAAAAAACCGACACTCCTTATTCATATTCTCGCGTCAGCAATCCTACAATAGACCTTTTAGAAAATAAAATTACCGCTTTGGAACAAGGTGCTTGGACCAGGTGTTTTACATCGGGAATGGCTGCAATTTCCGCATGTATTCTTGCCTATTGTAAATCAGGAGATCATATAATCTGCGTAAAAAACGTGTATTCCGGTTTTCAAGCTTTAAATAATAACCATCTTAAGAGATATAATATACATACAGACTATGTGGACGGACGTTTTATAGAAGAATTCAGAAAAAGTATAAATGAAAATACAAAAATAATTTATTTGGAAAGCCCGACTTCACTGGTTTTTGATATGGTTGATTTGGAAGAGGTCTGCTCACTTGCCATTGAACATAAATGTTTGGTATTAATGGATAATACATGGTCAACCCCAATATATCAAAATCCTATAAAATACGGTATAGACATAGTAATTCACTCATGCACCAAATATATGGCCGGACATAGCGATCTTTTAGCAGGTTCTGTTACAGGGAAAGATATCTGTACATTATCGGCTTTAAATTCAGTAAGAAGCGATTTCGGCGGAACTATAGATCCTCATCAAGCATGGATGCTAACAAGAGGTCTTAGAACATTACCTTTACGAATGAAGCAACATCAAGAAAGCGCTAAAAGATTTTGTCTGGAATTTGCCGATCATCCAAAAATTGTCGGCATACTATATCCGGGTTTTGAACAATATCCACAAAAGCAGTTAGCCGATAAATATTTGTCAGGATATTCCGGATTACTCAGTTTACTTATAGATTCCGATTATAATAATGTACACAAAGCTTTGAAAACTCTTGAATATTTTGAAGAAGGCTGTAGTTGGGGAGGGTATGAAAGTTTATACATAATGCTTAATAAAAGCGATTACGATTTATTTAAAGACTATAAAAATTCAACACTTATACGTATATCTATAGGTCTTGAGGACACCGATACTCTAATTGAAGATTTTAAAAACGCCTTGAATAAACTATAGTACGATTAATAAAGCTACAAATAATTTCACTGCAAAATAATAGAATTTTTGAAGTAGAATCGCAAATAATATTATTGTAAGATTAACATAAAAAATAATAATAATATGTTATTTTTAATTTGCTTATATAGTATGATATAATAAATGTAGGTAATATTATTTATTGGAGGTATAAACGTGGTAGAAAAGAAGTTTGGCTACGGCATAATCGGTTGCGGTACGATTTCAAAATGGCATGCCGAAGCGGCAGCTGCAACCGGAAAATATCGGTTAGTGGCCGTAACCGACGTAGTGAAAGAAGCGGCGGTTAAATTCGCAGAACAATTCAATTGCATAGCTGAAAATGACGCTGATAGTTTATTTAAAAGAGACGATATAGAAGTTGTTTCGTTATGTACCCCCAGCGGATTACATGCCGAGTATGCGGTAAAAGCGGCAAATGCAGGCAAAAATATCATTATAGAGAAGCCTATGGCTATAACTAAACAACAAATAGATGATATTCTGGAAGCATGTGATAAAAATAAAGTTAAAATGCAAGTTATTTCCCAGATGCGATTCAGAGAAAATATTTTAAAAACAAAGAAAGCCATTGATGGAGGAAAACTGGGTAAAATTGTTATTGGAGATGTCTCCATGAAATACTTCCGTTCCCAAGAATATTACAATACCGGTGGCTGGAGAGGAACGTGGGCGTTAGACGGAGGCGGAGCGTTAATGAATCAGGGTATACACGGTATAGACGCATTGTCATATATGATGGGACCAATAAAAAGTGTTTATGCTCATGCTAAAACATTAGCGAGAAATATAGAAGTGGAAGATACGGCCGTAGCGGTAGTAGAGTTTGAAAACGGTGCATTAGGCACTATTACCGGTACTACTTCGGTATACCCCGGAATACCGAGAAAATTTGAAATAAACGGAACTAAAGGTAGTATCACATTAGTTGAAGACACTATTACATTATGGGATATAGAAGGCGAAGAACAGCCTTTACAGGAAACGGCAATCGGAGGAAAACAAAACTCAGCCAGCAATCCCACAAACTTCGGTATAGAAGGACATATGATGCAATTCGAAGATATGGCGGAGGCGCTGTTAACCGGAAGGGAACCAAGAGTAAATCAGCATGAAGGTAGAAAGCCGGTTGATATTATTTTAGCTATATATGAATCTGAACGAACAGGGGAAAAAGTTATGTTGTAAATTATTGCCAATCTATAACGAGTACTGGCAATTTGAAATAATTATAAAAATTATGGAGTACCATAGCAGGAGGTAAATGATAATGGCAGAAAAATTAGCTTTGTATGGCGGACCTAAAGCGGTGACTAAAGATACCGGTGACATATTTACTTGGCCCATAATAACAAAAGAGCACGAAGATGCGATAATTAAGGTTTTAAGGGATCGTAGCATGTCAGGTTTGGATATAACCAAACAGTTCGAAGCTGAATATTGCAAATGGGAAGGTTGTAAATACGCATTAGGTTTCAGCTCCGGAACAGCTGCATTACAAACGGCTATGTACGGTTGCAAAGTCGGCGTAGGTGACGAGGTCATCATGCCCAGTATTACATATTGGGCTTCAGGATTACAAGCATATTCATTAGGTGCGACTGTTGTTTTTGCGGAAGTGGATCCTGATACTTTATGTATTGACCCTGATGATATTGAAAAGAAAATATCCGATAAAACCAAGGCTATAGTTGTAGTCCACTATATGGGACATCCGGCTGATATGGACAGAATTATGGCAATTGCTAAAAAACACGGCATTAAAGTTGTTGAAGATGTTTCTCATGCTCACGGTGCTTTGTACAAGGGTAAAAAAGTCGGAACTATCGGCGATGTAGCAGGTTATTCTCTTATGTCCGGAAAATCTTTCGCTATCGGAGAAGGTGGTATTTTAACAACCGATGATAGAGAGATATATGAAAGAGCCATTGCATTTGGACATTATGCCAGATATAATGCGAATTTTATCGAAACCGATTATCTAAAAGAAGGTGCAGGACTACCGTTAGGCGGATATAAATATCGTATGCATCAAATGAGTGCGGCTGTAGGTTTGGTACAAATCAAATATTACGATGAACAAGTGGTAAAAATTCAAGAAGCTATGAACTATTTCTGGGATCTGTTAGAAGGAGTTCCCGGATTAAAAGCTCACAGGCCTGCAAAAGATTCCGGATCAACAATGGGCGGATGGTATGCAGCTCATGGTATTTATAAAGAAGACGAACTTGAAGGTTTATCAGTTACCACATTCTGTAAAGCAGTTCGCGCCGAAGGTTGCTCGACATCACCGGGATGTAATCTTGCATTGCATACACATCCTTTATTCCAAACAATTGACGTATACGGTCATGGCAAACCTACAAGAATTGCAAACGCATCTAGAGATGTACGTGAATTAGACGATACTCTTATAGTTAGCGAAAAAATAGGTAAAATGACATATTCGATTCCTTGGTTCAAGCATTTTGATAAAGAAATTATCGAACAACATGCTGAAGCTTTCAAAAAGGCTGCTTTGAATTACAAAGAGTTATTGAAAGACGATAAAGGAAATCCGGAGAAATTAGGTGGATTCAATTTCTTCAGACATAGCTAATTTGATAATTACAAATTAGTCAGGATAATGAAACAATAATTAAGGTATAACCGGAGTTGTTTTATATATCAAGTGTGATAAATGAATTAAATTATATAATAAAACCGGTTGTTTAATGACAACCGGTTTTTTAAAGCATAGTTTTATATTATAGATAATAAAATAGATTCTTAATTTAGGTATTTATGAAAGATAATCGATGTTTACAATATATTGTCAGGGAAATAAATAACGGACAATCGATTTTAACTGTTTTAAAAAAAGAATTAAATATGTCTTCCGACCTTATTCGCAAAGTAAGGGATGATCAAGGGGTTTTACTTAACGGTAAGAACGCTTTTCTGTCTCAAAGTGTAACTATGGGCGACTATCTGGAACTTTATCTTTTGTCCTCTTTTGGTAAATCTGATATTGAGCCATGTACCGATTTTTTGAAGGTTTTATACGAAGATGATTGGATATTGGCTGTTGATAAACCCGCAGGTATTATTGTTCATCCTATAACATTTGAAGCTGAAAATACATTGGCTAATTTAGTACGACATTACCAAATGCAAAAAGGTGAAGATTATACCATTCGACCTGTATCAAGGTTGGACAGAGATACATCCGGTATTGTACTTTTTGCAAAGAGTCAATATATTCAGCATGTTTTACAATTACAAAACAAATCCGGTACTTTTGAAAAAGTATATATGACCTTGGTACAAGGAGTGTTAAATTCAAGACATAATTTTATAAATGAAAAAATAGGTAGAAAAAACGGAAGTATTATAGAAAGGGAAGTTTCTGATGCCGGAAAGACAGCTGTAACAGAATATACACTAATTAAACAATATTGTAAATATGCTTTACTAAAGGTTAAAATACACACGGGAAGAACCCACCAAATACGAGTTCATATGAGCCATATAGGTCATCCTATACTAGGTGATGTATTGTACGGTTATCACGAAGAAAACCAAACAAACCGTTTATCACCTGAAAATTTATGTAATGATAACATACAAAAAAGGCACTTATTACATGCGTATAAGCTTCGTTTTATACATCCCGTAACAAAAAAAACTGTGGAAATCAAATCTTTTTTACCAAATGATTTTAAAGAAACTATAAAGTCCGGTATAATATGATTATTCAAGCAATTAAATAATAGATTTCGGAGTGAAATATGATTGAAATAAATAATAATTGTTATAAATTATTTTATGATATACCAATCCATATACTAGAGAATGCACAAAAAGCGGAAAATATGGTGCAAGAACATTTTATGCGTATTAACGGTATAAAAGAATATAATCAGATTAAAGTCCTAAGAGCTTTCCAAAAAAACGAGATAAGTGAAACACACTTTATACCGACTTCCGGTTACGGATACAATGATAGAGGGCGAGATACTTTAGACAAGCTATACGCTGATATTTTTAACGCGGAATCAGCTTTGGTTCGGCAATCAATTACAACAGGTACTCATGCTATATCTATTGTTTTGTTCGGGTGTTTAAGACCGGGTGACGAATTATTATCTGTAACAGGCAAACCATATGACACATTAGAGGAAGTTATAGGGATAAGATGCACGAAAGAGAACGAAGGATCATTAAAAGATTTTGGTATAATATACCGTCAAACAGAATTAAACAAAAATGGTTCGCCTGATTTTCAAGCCATAACTGACAGTATTAATGAAAGAACAAAGATGGTTTTCATTCAAAGATCAAAGGGTTATTTAAGACGACCTTCGTTATCTGTTTCTGATATAAAAGATATAGTAAAATTAGTAAAATCTCAGAAAAACGATTGTATCGTTTTTGTAGATAATTGTTACGGTGAGTTCACTGATATTATAGAACCTACAGATGTGGGCGTTGATATAATAGCCGGTTCTCTTATAAAAAATCCGGGTGGTGGACTAGTACCCTCCGGAGGATATATAGCAGGAAAACAGAGAATAATCGATTTGGCAGCCAATAGATATAATGTTCCCGGTCTTGGTAAGGAAACGGGCTGTACATTAGGAGATCCCAGGTTGTTATATCAAGGCATATATATGGCACCTCATATAGTTGCGGAAAGTCTTAAAGGTATTGTCTTTGCATCGGCTTTCGCAGAATTATACGGTTTTTCCTGTTATCCGAAATTTCAAGAGGAAAGAAATGATATAGTGCAGTCAATATATTTTAATACAAAAGAGCAACTGATTACATTTTGTCAAGGAATTCAAGCCGGCTCTCCCGTTGATTCGTTTGTTATTCCTTACCCTTGGAGTATGCCCGGATATGATTCGGAAGTAATTATGGCCGCCGGAACTTTTATTCAAGGATCATCAATTGAATTAAGTATGGATGCACCTGTAAGAGAACCTTACACAGGTTATTTACAAGGTGGTTTAACTTATGAAAATGTAAAGTTGGCTGTTATGATATCTATGAAAAACATTTTTAACAAAGGATTGATATAAACTTATTGAGGAGGGGTTAGCTTGAGAAAAAAAAGAAGAAAGAGCAAACTTATAATCTCATTTATATTAATTGTTTATATAGGTTTCTTTATTCGTTGGGCTTACGACAGAGGTGTACCTACAGATTTGATTAAATACGGCAATATAGATTATTCGGTAAAAGCAGAAGGTTTGATCTTAAGAGATGAAATTTGTTACAGCCTTGATTTTACCGGACGATACATACCTACTTTAGCCGAAGGTGCAAAAGCTGCAAAAGATTCTGAAATAGCTGTTGCAATGCGGGAAGAAGTATTGTCATTATTCAACCAAAGACAGATAAAAGCTGACGAACTATATAAAATACGTATTAAATCTTCAGAGAACAATATCGGAATACAAATGCAAACCTTATCGGGTACAATAACAGGTCTTGAGCAAGAATTGCAAAGCCTGATAAAATTAAGTGAGAAAAATCTTACGGCGGGAATATCAATTATTCAGGATAATATAATAACGGTTATTAATAGGCAGTACGGAGACTATGCCATATCTACAGCCATATCTCCACGAGAGAAAGTTTTAATGGATGAAATAAATGTTTTAGATTCAGCTATTAATAAAAATAAAGCATCGGTAATCGCTTCACAAACCGGTATAATTTCTTATAAAATAGACCATATGGAGAGATTCCTTCAAATTAAAGATTATTCCACAATATCATTAAAACAGTTGGATGCATTAAAAAAACAATATAATGGAAATCAAAAGAACGAATATATAATTGAAAAAAATGTTCCCTTCGTTAAAATCATTACCGACTTTAAATACAGGATTTTAGTAGAAACTGATGAAGATAATATAGAAAGATTTAAAAAAGCTAACAATATTCAATTAAGAATTCTGAAGACCGGAAAAACTTTAAATGCCACAATTGAATATTCCGGAAAAGATCCTGACGGCAGAAATTTTATTGTATTTACTTTGGATAGAGCTTTAGAAGATTTATCAGACTCAAGATGCTTAGATATTGTTATCGTCATAAATGCGAGCACCGGTTATAAAGTACCTGTATCTTCTTTATTTGATATCCAAAATAATAGTGCCAAGATAATAATTGTGGAAAGTAACTTTGCTTCGTTTAAAGAAGTTAGTATTATCGGTATAAATGAAGAATATGCAATTATCACCGGTACGGATATAAATTTGTATGATATTTATGTAATAGATGCGCGAAATATAAAGGAAGGACAGGTGCTTTATTGACATGGAAGATTATAAACGCAATTATTATATGTTATTGGAAAGAATAAACGATAGTACACAAGTTGTGGGAAGAAATCCGAATGATATTACAGTTGTCGCAGTTAGTAAGACTTTTCCTGCAGAAGTACTTAAACAGGCTTATAATTCCGGAATAAGAATTTTTGGCGAAAATAGAGTTCAAGAACTTGTAGAAAAGCAAGCTGTTTTACCGGATGATATAAAATGGCATTTAATAGGTCACCTTCAAAGGAACAAAGTAAAGTATAT
>CAZJOD010000152.1:3099-8966 GCA_964547525.1 uncultured Clostridiaceae bacterium | reverse complement strand
ACTGAAATCAAGTAATGTCATAAATAAAACGTTCATCAATTATTCCCCAAATTCTATAATGGATTTAGATCTTTTTTACATCTTAACTATTAACAATCTAGACTTTTACGTTTTTCCGAATAATAGTTTGTTCACTAAACATTATCATATAGTTACATATGAATTAATATTTTTCTCTTCGTATTCTAACACAATTTATATATAAAGTAACTACCTCATTAAGCTTTTAGCTTTTACTTATAACATTTTCATCGAACCCCAGCAAAGCTATTTTAAAATTACTTGATGAAAATGAGAACAAATTTATTTAGTTTACATAATATAAAATATCTACATGTGATCTCGTTAAAAGGAACGGAGGTGAATAGAATGAAAAATAAAAATATGATTTTGAAAGTTTTAACTTCAACTCTAATAATATCGCTCATCGTTTTCAATAGTTTGGTAATTTTTGCCGAACCGATTAATATAACGGTAGAAGGCGAAGGTAACTACTTCGTAACCGGTGAATCATATCCTACGATGATCCAGATAGCCGGATACAATTCAAGAGATAATAAGCTGTATATAAACTCGGATTTTGTAACTAATAAAACTGTAGAGGCAGCCGAAGCCGCAACATTCAATTACTATATCGAAATCTTTAACGGTCTGGGTACAGAATTGGGAAATCTAGGCAGTTATGATGTGCCTGATGAAGCAATAGCTGCTGTCGGTGAAACAACAGTATCGATAGTAAATGAGGAGATATCACTTACGAGTCCTCTCACAGCAGAAAACAGAACAGTTATAACAATTAAGAGTGTGATCATCCAATAATAGGTCGTATGTAGTTATAGTTATTAGGTTTAGGTGAATTATTTAGTTTGGCAAAAAAAGAATATCAATAAATATTTCCAATAAAAAATTCACCTTACCTTATTCGATACAATCAAAATTATGTTGATAGTTAATTATTATTCACGATTAATGTAATCTGACATATGATTCTACTGCAAAAACTTTATTTTAAAAACGAGCGAACATTGAATCGGAGTAATTAGTGAAAGCGTAGATATTTTCAATGTTAAAGCGGCTTTGGTAACATTATACATTATGACACGACATTGAAAATCCAAACTGAACTATATTGATTTCATCACCGGTTCACAATAAGTAAGTTATTGCAGTAAAATCACATATAAATTATAAAATAAATTTTTATTTGCATGGAGTAGTAATATATGTTATTTATTAAGAAAACTGTTTTCAAAATCTTACTTGTCTTATTGCTATTTATTTGTATTTTAATATTGGTATGGATTATGTATATTCATAACAGTCCTAGACCCGAAATATATTTTTCAACAAACTTTGACAATGGTATAGATATGTATACGCATTTTGATGCTACATGGGAACCCGATGCAGATGCACTTAATAAAGGTGTAGTTACACTTGCAATTAAGACATATGCAGCACCACATTTAATTATACCTCTTACATTAGAAGAAAACCCTCCTCATTCCTTTGTATTTCATATAAGAGTATATATTGCATCTTATACCAGTGAAGCTATCAATATAGGTACTTTAATATATCCGACAGGATCGATGTCCGTCATAACCAATTTGAACGAACAGGTAGGGGTTTCGAATAATTTGTTTGCAGTACCTTTGTATAGTAGTTATCAAACACTAAAAAGGAATAAATGGAATGACGTACATACTCTTTTTGATTTATCTAACAAAAAAATTGATATATATGTAAATAATAAATTGCTATTTACAACAAAATATGAAGACACCTTTTACCCGTTGCAAGAAATATGGCTTGGTGCTATATGGTTATATGGTGGTGGTAGATACGGAGCTCCAAAAAATGTACAATACAGCTATATTGCTATAGGAAATGAAGGTTTACTCCCAAAATCCACCTTTTTTGAATATATCAGAAATAATTTGTTTAAGATATACCATATCATAAAAAAAACCGGACGTTGAAGTCCGGTTATAATTTATCTTCTTTTATTGTTTTAGACCCATTTCCAGTCTATCGTACACTTCTTCTTTAGACAACCCTTTCGCATCAATTACAGGTACATTCGTTACAGTATCCTGCATTCCTAAAAAGTCTTTATTCATACCGGTAACAACCAGTGCGTCGTATTTATTGATATCGGCACCAAATTCGCTACCAAATTTAATACTTTCCACTTTATATCCTTTTTCCATTAGATAATAACCTATACTCGTAAGATTTTCTTCTACGGCAATTGTTTTATCCATAAAAATCCTAACCTCCTCTTAAAATTACTCTTATTTATTGTTTGCATATACGATTTTTATATTCCGATATATCATTTGATTGAGTTTTTGCAGTGAAATCAATCATAGTTTTGCATAAAATTTAATATGCAGCTAAAGATAAACAAATAAAGATTTCATTGTAATAAAATAAATTTTGTGCAGTAGAATCTTAAAATTATTTTTATTGGTGAGTAAAAATGTCTATTATTTTTGTTGTTATGATTCGTTCATTTATATCGTTTATCGCTTTGCTTGTTCTCGTTAGAATTATGGGAAAGCAACAGGTAGCGGAGCTTACGTTTTTTGATTATGTTGTAGGAATTACAATAGGTTCAATCGCATCTACACTATCCGTTCAAGTTAATCAAAACACATTCGCCACATTAGTAGGAATGGCTATGTGGATACTTTTACCTCTTTTATTAGCATTATTATGCCTTCACAACGTATCTATCAGAAAACTGGTTGAAGGAGAAGCGACAGTTGTTATTGAAAACGGAAAAATATTAGACAATCACCTTAAAAAAATACGTATAACCATCGACGACCTTATATCGGAGCTCAGATCTCAGGGAGTTTTTAATGTAGCTGATGTTGAATTTGCCTTATTCGAATCAAACGGGAAACTGAGTGTACAAAAAAAAGCGCAAAAACAACCTGTCACTCCCGGAGACCTTAACATACCGGTACAATATCAAGGTTTGCCCACAAACTTGGTAGATGACGGTATTTTACTGGTTGATGCGTTAAATGACTTGCATCTTACCAGAGCATGGTTATACAGCCAATTAAAGAAAAGTAATATTACAAATATCAATACCGTCGCTTTGGCACAGCTTGATACTTCAGGCATGCTCTATGTGGACTTAAAAGGTGATCAACCTTATTATATAATTGACACCACAACTTGACCGCAACGGAGGTTTTTTTATGAATAAAAAAAGTCTAATAATTATTTTACTTATATTTATAACGATTACCGGATCATCATGCGGTGTATTAAGAAAACCTTTGGATAAGAGTGTGCTGTTATCCAAGCATATGTACGATACACTGGAGCATATCCGCGAAGAAGATTGGCAGCAGTCGCTTGAGAGCCTTACAACCGTTGAAAAAGCATGGAAACGTATAAAACCCGTATTACAAATCGATATAGATCATGACTACATTAATGAAATGGAAGACCGTATTTCTGTGTTAAAAGCGTATATTGAAGTTCAGGACAAATCAAACGCTTTGGCTACAATATTTTCAATGCGAAATATATGGGAAAGCATAGGTCAAATGTAATTCTATATTTTTTGGGTTAAACTACAAAGTCAAAATAAGCAAACCCACCTCCTAAGGTTGTAGTTTGATACCATCTTCTTAAATCTATTTCAAACGATTTTGACCCGTCATAAATGTTAAGAATTATTTTTTCATCTTCTTTTTTCTCAATAGATATAACCGTAACCCAATGCCATCGGTCAAGTTTATCGATATCACCATTTGATAAATTTAGAAAAGCAACCGGACAATCATTTTTTAGTGCTTTGCCAATAAATTCGACAACATCACTTAAATCAGGTCGTTGACTAACAGCTTCAGGTATATCAATACTGTAATACTCCCAAAGGCATCCGTTTTTATCGGCAAAATCACCAAACCCGTTAACAAGTAGCGAAGTTGCGTATATTCCTCTTTTTGTAGGTGTAACATGTTCCCACACAGCTTCCATTAGTTTTACACAACCGGCTTGATGATTAATATCGTACACAAGATTTAATCGCTCCGATTTTATCATGTATAAAATAATGTTTGATACAACGCTTGGGCCACAACCGGACAAACGCTGCCAATCTGTTCCATACCATTCCTGATTACACCCGAATGACGTTTTTCCCGTGTGATCAATAATATGTAGATACTTTGGGTTCTTTAACGACAAAACTTTATTTTTCACTTAACATCCCCTTCTTATAGATTAAATGAGTAAAACATAACTTGCACTCTTACACATCATTAAAAAGAAATATCTCTTTTATCATGCTATTATAATATATATTAATCTTTTGAACAAATGTTATCTTCAAATCTTTAATTTGTTACAATGTAAAAAATAAATTAAATCTATGATTCTACTGCATAGCTTGTTGGTGAAGGTATTTTCAATGATAAAGCGGTATCGGTACACTGCAGCTCACATCAAGTGAGTTATTGCAGTGAAATCATCTATAATAATATAAAAATTTTTTAATTATTTAAATTTTTTATTCCTCTCAGACATTGTATGATATAATTTTATATTAACAAACGGTATTTCGAAAACATATAGAGACAGTGTAAAAAACAGGAGAAACGTAAAGGTGACGCAAATATTAAGAGAACTACTGGATAAAGCACCATTTGGCTTTGTCTGCCATATGGCTCGGTCTGACAATTACATAAATCATACGGATTACATATTTAAAGAAGCTAATAAAGAATTTGAAAAAATGACCGGTTTGAAAATAAAGAATATAACGGATATGTCCGTATCTGAAGTAGAATGCGGTATACACGGTCATATTATCAACTGGAACGATCTATACGGGAAGCTTGATAAAAAAGATGATAAATATGAATTTACAATTCATATAGATAAACAAAAATATAAAATATCTGTTTTTTCACCGGAGCAAGGATACTTCACAACTATATTTCAAGATATAACCGACTATGATGTTGCGGAGGAAGCCACTCAAACTAAACCGGTGGTCGATTATTTGTCGGAAAACGTATCTATCATGTTTAACAGCACACAAGATGCCATGTTCTTAGTCCAAGTTAAAGACGGCGAATTCAAATACATTAAAAGTAATACATCCCATCAGAAGTTGACCGGTATCAGCTTGGAGTATATTAAGAATAAAACACCTGTAGAACTTGCAGGTGTTAAAATAGGTCGAATCATCGAGAGTAACTATCAAATGTGTGTCAATGAGGGCAAAACCGTTTCATACGAAGAAGAGATTGATCTGCCTATAGGAAGGACAGTCTGGCTTACAAGTCTTACACCTATATTCGAAAACGGAGAAATTAAATATATTATAGGTTCAAGTAAAGATATTTTAAAGCAAAAAACTCTTGAGGAAGAGCGAAAAGTTTTATATGAGCGTCTAAAAGCCATGTTTTACGGGCACTCAGCTGTAATGATCCTAATTGAACCCTATAGTGGAAGAATCATTGATGTTAATCCTGCCGCATTGTCGTTTTACGGGTATACCAAAAATGAACTTGTAAATATGTATATACAAGATATTAATGTTTTACCAAAAGAGGAAGTCACAAGACGTAGAATGTTAGTTCTAAAAGAAAAACAAAGATACTTTCATCATCCTCATCGTTTAAAAAACGGCGAAATAAGACAAGTTGATGTTTATTCCTGCCCTATAGAGTATAACAACCAAAAAGTGTTATTTTCAATTATAATCGATGTAAGCGATGAAGAAAGATATAAAGAAAGAGAGCTTTTTAAAACTACCATTCTTTCCATAGGTGACGGATTGGTTACTACCGATTGTAACGGCATAATAACATCAATGAATAAAATTGCAG
>CAZJOD010000152.1:0-2999 GCA_964547525.1 uncultured Clostridiaceae bacterium | reverse complement strand
GGATTGGTTACTACCGATTGTAACGGCATAATAACATCAATGAATAAAATTGCAGAAGAATTGACAGGTTTTGGTGTTGAAGCCGTAGGTAAGGAATTTTCTGAAGTTTTTAAGCTAAAAGACGATATAACCGGCAAAGACTCTGAAAATCCTATCTCAAAAGTATTACAAACAGGCAGAATAATAGGACTTGCAAATCATACTTCACTAATTAATAAAAAAGGTAAGCGCATCCCCATCGCCGATAGCGCCGCCCCTATAATTAATGCAAACGGAGAAGTTTTTGGTGTTGTTATGGTATTTCGTGATGTAACCAATGAAAAAGACCAACAAGCCAAAATTACTTATTTAAGTTATCATGACACTCTTACCAAACTATATAATAGAAGATTTGCAGAGGAACAGTTAAGATTAATCTGTATGGAAAATAAACCGGATTTTTCGATTATTATGGGTGATCTTAACGGATTAAAACTTATTAATGATGTATTCGGGCACGAAGAAGGAGATAACCGCCTTATAAAAGCCGCTAATGTCATAAAAGCAAGCTGTCAGCCTCATGATATAGTCGCTCGCTGGGGTGGGGACGAATTTTTAATAATTGTATGTAAAGATACCGGGACAAGGGCCGAAAAAATTATTGAAAAGATAAAAGAAGAATGCTCAAAAGAATGCTCCTATCAAGAACAGGTAAGCATATCATTGGGCTATGCTGTTAAAAGCAATGTATCAGGCGGCATAAGTAATTTAATTAAAGAAGCCGAAGAAGCCATGTATCGATGTAAACTGCTGGAAGGAGGCAGTTATCGCAACAATATAATTAATACAATGCTTACCACCTTATTCGAAAAAAGTGTTGAAACCGAAGAGCATGCCGAACGATTAAAAAAATACAGTCTGGCACTTTGTAAAAAATTTAATTTATCTGCTAAGGAAACGGATGAGATGGGACTTTTTGCAATGCTTCACGATATGGGTAAAGTGGTTATAGATGATGGCATCTTAAATAAACCCGGTCCATTGACATCCGACGAATGGCGAGAAATGCAAAAACACACAGAAGTGGGATATCGAATCGCACAAAACACACCGGAGCTTGCAAGTGTAGCCGAGTATATTCTTTTCCATCATGAGCGTTGGGACGGCAAAGGATATCCTGCGGGTCTTAAAGGCAATGACATACCAATTTTATGTCGAATTTTAGCGGTTGTGGACGCCTTCGACGCTATGACCAACGACAGATCCTATCGTAAAGCCATGCCGGCGGATAAAGCATTAGCCGAATTGGTTAAAAACTCCGGCACTCAATTTGATCCTCAGGTGGTTGATGCTTTTTTAGAGATTATTTAACCGGTTGAAATTTGTAAGTGATTTTCACTGCTATAACTCATTTATTGTTAACCCTGAGTGTACTCGCTTATTGCAACAAAATAAAATTTTTCAGTAGAATCATAACTGTATATATGTAACAACAGTAAAGACTATAAGCATAAAAAAACGGATAACCTCGTTTTCAGTATCCGTTTTTATATTCTTTAACTTATATTTATAAACGATATAGATATAAAAAATCTGCATTTTTATACTTTATATTTTTGTCGGTTTTTTCACTGTTAGTATTAATGGTATTCCTATCGCAGCCGCTATTGAAGCTATAACAAACGCAGGAAACATAAGATTGATATCCGCAGCCGCAATATTTTTAAAGTATCCGGCAACATACGAAGATATAACCGCACCCAAACCGAATCCGGTTAGTACCATTCCGTAATTTGTAGCCATATATTTGCTTCCGAACAAATCTGCAGTAAAAGCCGGAAATGTACTTAACAAACCACCATAGAAAAATCCTATAAACCCGATAAGTACATATATCAAATATGATGTAGCCATATTCACCAACAATGACAAAACCGCTGTACCGGTTAATAACACTAAAATGGTATTTTTTCTGCCAAGCTTATCGGAGACACCTCCCCAAAACAATCGTCCGAAAGAATTAAATAATGATATGACCAACACACCTACAGTAGCTGTTTCAGCCATGTTTTTAGCTATGGCTATAGGTTTTGCAAAACCTATCATCATAAGTCCGCCCATGCAAGCAAGAGCCATCGTAAATGTCAGTAAATAAAATTGGGGCATTTTTAATACTTGACCCGGTCTGTAGTCATGATTGGCATTAGCCGCAGTCGGTTTAGGTGGTGTGTAACCTTTCGGCAAAAAATCCTTAGGCGGATTTTTTATAAATAAACCGCATGCAGTACAAACTATTATAAAAATGAAACTTAAAACTCTGAAAGTATTAAACTCCCCTACCCCGGGTCCTCCGAACTTTTTCATAAAACCTTCGATTATCGGTGTGAAAACAACTCCTCCGAAACCCAACGCCGCCACAATTAAACCTGAAATAAAACCTCTTTTGTCAGGAAACCATTTTTGAGCAACAGCAATGGTAGTTGAATATGTAAAGCCCATACCTACACCACCCATTATTCCGTATGTTACCCATAAAAGCCACGGAGCCGAAGGTTTTACGAAAGATGCACTAAAAAAGCCCGTTGCTAAAATAATCCCACCTAAAATAACTATATTGCGAGGTCCGTATTTGTCTTGCAGTTTACCACCTGCAGTACTTCCTAAAGTAAGTGTCGCAAGCAATAAAGAAAAAGTCAATCCTGCCGCCGCATTGTCACCTGAAAATACACTGTTTGCAATTCCGTTTTGAAAAATACTCCAAAGATATGCCGTTCCCAAACATAGTTGTATTGCAATTGCTGCAATAACGGGAATCACTCGGTTTTGTTTATGATCCATTTTTGTCTCCCTTACATATAAGATAAGAAAAGTTTAATCTTTATTATATTCGGAAAATACTTCCTATTGCTTCAAAATTTCTTAAGAGTAAATCGAATATAATTAAATTTTTTTTATTTTGTATCGAAGTATAACATATATTTTATTTAATATGCAATATAATTTTTATTTAGAAATTTGAT
>CAZJOD010000151.1:5583-9015 GCA_964547525.1 uncultured Clostridiaceae bacterium | reverse complement strand
TTTAGCTTCAACTTTAACTCCTTTTGCAGACGTTTTTCTGCTTAACATACCACCACCTAGATTTAAAGTGATATTATCCACATCCATTGCGGTTATACCTGCAATTGTAGCGATCACTTCATCCGCTATTTTCACAGTATCCATCGCTTTTGTGTTTGCCAATTCGTTCATATTCTCACCCTCCGTTATATATATTATTTTGTTAACATAAATTATACGTTAGAATTCGGCTGATTTCGGTGTCCGTGGAAACGGAATGACGTCTCGTATGTTTGTCATACCTGTCATGTACATTAACGCTCTTTCAAAGCCCAAGCCGTATCCCGCATGCTTAACCGTGCCGAATTTTCTAAGGTCTGCATACCACCAATAATCTTCGATATTCATTCCTAACCTGTTTAATGTTGATTCCAATACTTCATACCGTTCTTCTCTTTGACTTCCGCCTATTATCTCGCCGACTCCCGGAACTAAAAGATCCATAGCGGCAACTGTTTTCCCGTCATCGTTCAAACGCATGTAAAAAGCCTTGATTTCTTTAGGATAATTTATAACAAACACAGGTTTTTTACAGTATTCTTCTGCAATAAACCTTTCATGTTCAGTCTGTAAATCGCATCCCCAAAAAACCGGATTTTCAAATTCCTTTTTAGAAGCTTGTAATATGTTGATTGCATCGGTATAAGTAATTCTGTCAAAATCCGCTTCCAAAACATTATCTAATCTTTCAAAAAGGCTTTTGTCAATAAAATTATTGAAAAATTCCATTTCTTCAGGAGCATTCTCAAGGACATATTTTATAATATACTTTAACATGCTCTCTCCTAAGTCCATATCATCATATATATCTGCAAATGCGATCTCAGGTTCTATCATCCAAAATTCAGATGCATGTCTTGCGGTATTCGAGTTCTCCGCGCGAAAAGTAGGCCCGAAGGTATAGATCTTTCCAAAGGCCATACAGTAAGCTTCTCCGGCTAATTGACCGCTTACGGTCAACCCGGTCTCGGTTCCGAAAAAATCTTTTGAAAAGTCAACTTTTCCGGTATCGGTCTTTGGAGGATTATTCATATCCAAAGTCGTAACCTTAAATAACTCACCTGCTCCTTCGCAGTCGTTGCTTGTGATAATCGGTGTGTGAACATACACAAATCCTCTTTCTTGAAAGAATTTGTGTATTGCATGCGCCATCACCGATCTAACTCTAAATACCGCAGAAAAGGTATTTGTACGTGGTCTCAGATGCGCGATCGTTCTTAAATATTCAAATGAATGCCTTTTTTTCTGTAACGGGTACACAGGTGAGCTTTCACCTTCGATCACTACATTTATTGCCTTGATCTCAAACGGTTGTTTCATATTCGGAGTAATCTCCAAATTACCGATAACCGTTACCGATGATCCCACATTAAGCTTTTCAACCGATTTAAAATTATCAATTCTATTCTCTTCGAAAACAACTTGAACATTTTGAAAAAACGATCCGTCATTTATCTCCATAAAACCGAATACACTCGAACTTCTTATTGTTTTTATCCAACCGGATATTTTTAACTCTTTTCCTTCATAATCACGATACTTTTTAAACAGTTCTTTAATTTCCGTTCTGTTGCTCATACTTTTTCACCTGTAATTTTATTTTTCAATAAGTATTATTGATTTCACTGTAATAACTCACTTGCTGTGAACCGGGCTTTATCAATTTATTTTACAACTTCCGGTTCAATGCTCTTTCGTTTATTGCTTTTCGCAGTAGAATCAATATTTAATTTTATTATAACACAATGTAATATTACTGCAAACAATTTCAAACAATTATCTTACTAATTATTACATATTACATATTTTTATTATTTCCTGATTACAAGTTAATTATATAGCACAACCGGCTATTATTATTAAACTATTTTCTAGACACTCTTGGTATGCTTGGAAATACAAACCGATTTTTAGAAATTTATTGATTGACTTTTTTTGTATTTGTTATATAATTAAAATAAATTGATAGAGGTAAATAGATCGGAGTTGCAAAAGTCTAAAATATTTTGCAGCTAAGGCGAAGCGGTCATGTCCTTAATATCTTAAGCCTTTAAATATTTTCCCCTTAGAAGATGACCCGTCTATTTAGCCGTTTCGTAACTATCCTCCTTAACCGAAGTTAAATTACCTCTACAATATAAATGAGTCGGACCCCCCTCCGACTCATTATGTTTAGATAGAACTTGTAATAAAACCGGTCCCCCTTATTAAAGATGCCTTCCTTGCATTTATATGATATATGTTGTAAAATTATTAATTAAAAGTACCATATACTTAAAATAATTCTATCAAAGGAAATCACATGAAGCATATAAATTTGTTAATAAAACCTGCTTCCGGTAACTGTAATTTGCGTTGTAAATACTGCTTTTATCATGATATTACAGAGATCAGAGAGGTTGGCAATTACGGCATAATAAACGAATCCCTAATGGAAAACATGATTAAAAAAACTCTTAATACCGCGAAAATATCAGCTACTTTCGCATTCCAAGGAGGCGAACCTACATTAGCAGGAATCGAGTTTTTCAAAAAAGTCGTTAACCTACAAAAAAAGTATAATGTTAGTAATATTAATATAAATAATGCCATTCAGACCAACGGTACTTTAATTGACGATGAATGGGCATCCTTTCTTGCTGAAAATAAATTTCTAACGGGTATATCTTTAGACGGGACAAAGGATATACACGACCTCAATCGATTGGATGCAAAGGGATGCGGTAGTTTTACAAGAGTCATACACGCTATAGAATTATTTGATAAATACGGTGCAGAGTATAATATTTTAACAGTTGTCAGCAAAACCGTGGCTAAACATATAAATAAAGTTTTTAAGTTTTTCGAGAAAAATAATTTTAAATTTCTTCAATTTATACCTTGCTTGGATCCGTTAGAAGATACGCCCGGTGGAAAAGTATATTCTTTAACTCCGGATCTTTATGGAGAATTTTTAATCAAATTATTTGAGCTTTATTATAAAGCCGCTATTGACAACAAATATATAAGTATTCGTTTTTTTGATAATCTTGTTGAAATGCTAATGGGGCATCCCCCGGAATCCTGCGGAATGTTAGGTATATGTTCATGTCAGTTTGTCATAGAAGGAAACGGGAATGTATATCCATGTGATTTCTATTGTATAGACAAATATCTAATGGGTAATATTTCACAAAATTCTTTGGAAGAATTGTTTTACAGCCCTGCCGCACAGAATTTTATTAAAGATTCGTATCATATGGCCTCTGCGTGTGGTAATTGTAGATTTTATAATATATGTAGAGGTGGTTGTAAAAGATATAGAGAACCTTTTATAGATGGGAAACCCGGATTAAGTTACTTTTGTGATTCATATAAAACATTTTTTGAAAAATGTCTTCCCGGTCTGCAACA
>CAZJOD010000151.1:0-5483 GCA_964547525.1 uncultured Clostridiaceae bacterium | reverse complement strand
TTTTTTAATAACAACCCTTTTTAACAAGGTATATGTCACGGGGGTGACTATACCGAAAAACGAGGAGTTAGATACCTCGGCTATAACTATTTATTCCTTAGGGAACAACTCTCTTTGTGTATAATGAGTGTGTAACAACTCATGAGACTTGTGACCGCAAGGTTCGCCTAAAAATTCTTTATAAAGTTTTTGTACTGTCGGGTTTTCATGAGACTTACGAAGAACCGACGCTTCATCTTCGGCATATATGGCTTTTGCTCTTTCCGATCTCAAATCAATTGAATTTCTAACTTCCGCAGGTTGGATCGGTTGGCCACCGCCATTTACACATCCTCCCGGGCAAGCCATGATTTCAATAAAGTGATAATCCGCTTCACCTGAACGTACTTTTTCAATAAGCTTTCTTGCATTACCTAATCCATGTGCTACAGCAGCTTTTAAAACCAAACCGGTTTTAGGTAATTCTAATGACAGTTCTTTTATACCTTCGGTCCCACGTGCTGAAAGTATATTTATATTTTCAGGTTGCTGACCCTCTAATATTTCATAAACAGTTCTGATTGCAGCTTCCATAACACCGCCGGTAGCTCCGAATATAAGGCCTGCTCCCGTTGCGTCACCCATTGGGTCATCAAAATGCTCTTCGGCTATTTCAGTAAATTTAATGCCGGCTTCTTTAATCATACGTGCAAGTTCTCTTGTGGTTATAACGGCATCAACATCCTTATAACCACCAATTTGCATTTCCGGTCTTTCACTTTCATACTTTTTAGCCGTACATGGCATTACCGATACCACAAATATTTTTGCCGGGTCTATATCTATTTTTTCCGCATAATATGATTTTAATATAGCTCCCAACATTTGATGAGGTGATTTGCAGGTTGATAAATTCTCTAACATATCAGGATAATTATGCTCACAGAATTTTATCCATCCCGGGCTACAGGATGTAATCAACGGCAGAGTTCCTCCGTTTTTAATTCTATTGAGCAACTCGGTACCTTCTTCCATAATCGTAAGGTCGGCTGCGGTATTTGTGTCGAAAACTTTATCAAAACCTAATTTTCTAAGCGCCGCTACCATGTTTTTTGTAACACTTGTACCAATGGGAAAACCGAATTCTTCACCTAATGCGGCTCTAACTGCCGGTGCGGTTTGAACTACAACATACAAATCTTTATCGGATAACGCTTGCCATACCTTTTGAGTATCGTCCTTTTCAGTTAATGCTCCGACAGGGCAAACATTAATACATTGACCGCAGTTTACACATGAAACATCATTTAAAGATTTTCCAAAAGCAGGAGAAACTACAGTTGCAAAACCACGTTCCATTGTATCTATAACAGCAACACTTTGAACATTTTTACACATTGATACGCAACGTCTGCATAAAATGCATTTATTCGGATCCCTTTGTATTGATGGTGAAAAACAGTCAAGCGGTCTTTTATCATTCTCTCCTAAATATCTAATGTCTCTTACATTTAACTGCTCGGAAAGAGTCTGTAATTCACACGATTTATTTCTAACACATTGCAGACAACTTCTGTCATGATTTGACAAAATTAACTCCAATGTCACTTTTCTTGCATCACGTATTTCTTTTGTGTTTGTTTTTATATTCAATCCCTCATTAACAGGGTACATACAAGCTGCTTGTAAACTTCTTGCTCCAACATCCACAACACACATTCTACATGCGCCTATTTCATTTATGCCTTTTAAATAACAAAGAGTAGGTATATCAACTTTTGCTATTTTGGCAGCTTCCAATACGGTTGAGTTTTCCGGAACCTGAACTTTGATTCCGTCTATAGTAACATTAACCATGTTCATATTTTCCACACTCCTTTCCTACCCTTTAAATATTGCACCAAACTTGCAACTATTCATGCAAGCACCACATTTTATACACTTGGCTTGATCTATAACATGAGGTTGTTTCTTTTCACCGGTAATTGCATCAACCGGACACTTTCTTATGCATAAGCCGCAACCGATACATTTATCCGCATCAATTATAAATTGCAACATTGCTTTACATACTCCGGCAGGACACTTTTTATCATACACATGTGCTTCATATTCATCTCTGAAGTACCTTAGTGTGCTTAAAACCGGATTGGGTGCGGTCTGACCAAGTCCGCACAAAGCAGATTTGCTAATGCTTTTGGCTAACTCTTCAAGCTTTTCTATATCTCCCTCTTCACCTTTACCCGATGTTATTTTCTCAAGGATTTCATACATACGTTTTGTTCCGATTCTGCAAGGCGGACATTTTCCACAGGATTCGTCGACAGTAAATTCTAAGAAGAATTTTGCTATATCAACCATACAATTGTCTTCGTCCATTACTATTAAGCCGCCTGAACCCATCATTGAACCTATTTGTATCAAGGTATCGTATTCAATCGGTATATCAAGGTGTTCGGCAGGTATACAACCACCTGAAGGACCGCCTGTTTGTGCCGCTTTGAATTTTTTGCCATTGGGGATACCGCCTCCGATATCGTATATGACTTCTCTTAAGGTTGTTCCCATTGGTATTTCTACAAGACCTGTATTGTTAATTTTACCACCTACGGCAAAAACTTTTGTTCCTTTGCTTCTCTCGGTACCTATAGTATTGAACCATTGGGCACCTTTATTAATTATCACAGGTATATTTGCATATGTCTCAACATTGTTTAATATAGTCGGCTTTTCAAATAATCCTTTTACTGCGGGGAATGGAGGTCTTGTTCTAGGTTCACCTCTTTTACCTTCAATAGAGGTCATCAACGCAGTTTCTTCTCCACATACAAACGCTCCGGCACCTAATCTTAATTCCAAATCAAATGCAAAACCAGTACCGAAAATATTATCACCTAATAACCCGTATTCTTTTGCTTGTTTAATAGCATAATTCAAACGCGAAACAGCTATAGGATATTCCGCACGAATATAAATGAATCCTTGTCCCGCACCTATGGCATAACCTGCAATTGCCATAGCTTCAATTACTGCATGAGGATCTCCTTCTAAGATACTCCTATCCATAAATGCACCCGGATCTCCTTCGTCGGCATTACAGCAAACGTATTTTATATCCGCCTTAGATGCCGCAGCAAATTGCCACTTCTTTCCGGTAGGAAATCCTGCGCCTCCTCTACCTCTTAAGCCTGACGCGGATATTTCATCTATGACCTGTTTAGGTGTCATTTCAGTTAAAACTTTTGCCAAAGCGGCATATCCGTCTCTAGCAATATATTCGTCAATACACTCAGGATTTATTACACCACAGTTTCTCAACGCAATTCTGGTTTGACGCTTGAAAAAGTCGATATCATCCAGTGATTTTCCTTCGGTTTGAGCTTCTTGCGGTGCAAGAAGTCTTTGAACCACTCTACCTTTTACCAGATGCTCCTCAACGATTTCTTCAACATCATCCGGAGAAACTCTAAAATACATTGAACCTTCAGGATATACAACCATAATAGGTCCTTCGGCACACAAACCGAAGCATCCCGTTTTAATAACTTTCACTTCATCATCTATTTTATGATCTTTAATGCTTTTCTCTAACGCTTCAATTATTTTCAGCGACTTTGATGACGTACATCCGGTTCCTGCACACACTAATACATGAGCTCTGAAAATTTGCATCTTAACCCCTCCATTTCCGTTATAGCCATTCTATTTTGCCGCTTTCTCCACGGCACCTATGGTTAAATCGGTACATACATTACCATTTACGATATGTTCCACGACTATTCTCTTAGCTTTATTCTCATCCATTTTAACATATGTGGTCTTGCTACCGTCAGGGCTTACAACCTCAACGATCGGTTCAAGTCTACACACACCAATACATCCGGTCATAGTAACCGGTACATCCGATTTATTTCTTAAATTCAATTCTTCAACCAAGGCTTTCATAACAGGACGCGCTCCTGCTGCAATTCCGCATGTAGCCATTCCTACTATTATGCGCAAACCGTTACTGTTTTCTCTCATAGTCATTTGTTCGCGAGTTTTATTTCTTATCGCTTCCAATTCTTGTATCGACTTCATTTAAAACACCTCCAAAAACGGTACTAACTCCATCTTTTATATTATCTGCTATCCAATTCATTACTTCCGGCACAGCCGGACTTACATCACCGAGTATTTCCTTAATCTCTTTAGTATCAAACACATATGTGTTATCATAATTTTCCAGTCTTAAAATAAAATCCAACTCTTTTTCCGATACTACCAGGGCTACAATCGTATCCGCCAAATCACCCATAGGTTGTCTGTCTATACTCTGTATTTTAAATGCACCGGTTACCGTTGTACCTACATTTACCCCGGATTGAATTTTAAAATACCCTTCACACTGTTCGGCCGCCGCTTTAAAGAGAGGAATTCCCAAGCCGACCTTTCTGGTTGTTCTTGATGTGGAAAAGGGACTTTCTACCTTCTTAACCGTTTCTTCATCCATACCTTTTCCGTCGTCCGATATTGTTATAATCAACAAGTCATCTTTTAGGCTTATCGTTATCTCAATATTTTTTGCATCTGCGGCAACACTGTTTCTCACCAAATCCAATATGTGTAAGGATAGTTCCTGCATATGGATCAGTCCGCTTTATCGTCGGTGTATTTTTTAATAATCCCTTTTATGTCGTCAGGAACCAATCTACCGTATACATCTTCATTAATCATTATAACCGGAGCCAATCCGCACGCACCGATACACCTGCAAGCTTCCAACGAAAATTTTCCGTCTTCCGTACTCTTGCCGGTCTTAATACCTAAAACATTTTCCAATTCACTTAATATTTCTCCGGCGCCTTTTACATAACATGCCGTACCCATACATATTTGTATCTTATATTTGCCTTTAGGATACAATGAAAACTGGGTATAAAATGTGACCACTCCGTAAACTTCGGCTAAAGGTACGTTTAACCCTTCGGCTATCTTGGATTGAACCGCTAACGGTAAATACCCGTATACATTCTGGACTTCGTGGAGCACGGGAATCAAAGCGCCTTTCATATTTTTGTGACTTTCAATAATTTCCTGTAATTTCTTTTCCTTTTCATCAGAGCATGTGCAACAACAATTACGCATATTCTACCTCCAATTACATATTTATCTATGTTTCTATCGGACATAAATAAAGTTTATCCGATATGTTTGTTAATTATTTAACAATTTACCGCCGCTTTTACATCTAAAATATATTCTTATCCCCACCGTTGAAGTATTAGTCCGTCTTGTAAAAAAATGGTGTTGGACAAAAAAATATTGTTAAGCATTTAACATACTTGAGTACATTATAACACTTGCCAATTTTAAATGCAATATACTTTTTTAAAAAGTGTTAAAATATTATCAATTTGTTCAAGAATCTATATGTGATTATACTGCAATAACTCACCGGTACCGGAGTGTACCGGTGAGTTATTGCAGTATAATCAGTGTTTATTTTATTCTTATAAAAATCT
>CAZJOD010000150.1:0-9016 GCA_964547525.1 uncultured Clostridiaceae bacterium | reverse complement strand
AACACAATAGGCTACAAAATAGGCTACATTTTTAAAACTTGATTTTAAAAATGTAGCCTGTTTTATACCCGGCAAACATTGTTCGCCGGGTATATTTATGAGTAAATTTTTTTGCTCTATTATTAATAGAATTAATTATAAAGAAATAGTACCGTCAGGATTACAAATTAAGTCCAGGCAATACCTACCCGGAACCGGGGCGTCCCGGCGAATCCATTTACCGTTAGTAAAATCAGGTATAGACACAGGCATACTTCCCATAGCTACCGAATCTTCCGATAAGCATGTAATAGCCATCCATGCGGCAGTATCATATACATCAATAGGTGTATCGGTTTGATTTTTTATACTCTCTACATAAGCTCTTAAAACTAAATAATCCATACCGCCATGACCTCCACGAATGCCTTCTTCTTTGTACCATTTCCATAAAGGATGTTCGTTCTCGGTCATATACTTCTCAAAAGGCTCCCATTTGTCTAATGGACTTACTCCATCAAAATAAACGGAAGAATTGTCCTCCATCCATATACCCTTTGTTCCTTGTACACGCCCACCTCTTGAGTAAGGTCTTGGTAATGTGGTATCGTGTATTAAGAATATTGTTTCGCCATGTGCACATTTTATCATTGTTGTTACAATATCGCCTTGGGCAAAATCTATTGGTGCCAATTCACTGTCAGCACCCATTGTGTCAACTATATATTTGTGTAAACCTTTAGATTTTGACGCCATAGAAGTTAATGACAACATTCTGTTTCCTCGGTTTATGTTTAAATATTTCGCGATCGGTCCCAATTCATGGGTAGGATATAACTCACCGTTTCTATTTTTATAATTTCTGAATCTATAATGCCGGTTAATTAAGCCGTTTGATACCTCACTTCTCAAATCGTGCTCATACCCGCCTTGGCAATGTATCAATTCACCGAACATACCTCTTTTAATCATATGCAACAATGATAATTCTTCACGGCCATAACAGCAGTTTTCAAGCATCATACACGGCTTACCTGTTTTTTCCGAGGTTTTAACCAGTTCCCAACACTCATTAATAGAGCTTGCTCCACCAACTTCCATTGCGGCATATTTACCACTATTCATAGCTTCGATAGCTATTTCCGCATGAGCGGTCCAAGAAGACGGAATAACCACTCCGTCAATATCATCACGTTCTAACAGCTTTTTATAATCTGAATATAATTCCGGTTTGTAACCTCTTTTAGTAAAAGTATTTTCTGCAGCTTTTTCCATTCTGTCTTCATACAAATCAGAAACAGCCGGAATATATACATCATCCATATTAGAAAGCAATGATAATAATCCTCTTCCTCTTCCGCCTAAACCTATGACTCCTAATCTGACTTTCTCCGGTGCTTGTTTGTTGCAATCCATAAAAACACTTTCTCCTTAAAAAATACTAACTTGCCGTAACCTCAATCCAAGCTTTGTTATAATACTCTACAAAACTTCCTATATATTTAAAAACTTCACATCTTTCTATAATTGAATGATCGGGATATGCGGCAATATTTGATTTCACTTCATCGTCTAATAATTCTTTGGTTTCTCTTTGTGGTGTAGAATATCCTGTATATTCGGCATTTTTCAAAGCGATATCTGTTCTACACATGAAGTTTATAAACAACTCGGCCGCTTCTTTGTTCTGTGACGATGTAGGAATAGCCATACTATCGAACCATATGTTAGTTCCTTCTTTGGGATATGCATATGCAAGGTTTTTGTTTTCTTCCATAGCTAACATGGCTTCTCCCGACCATACAACGGCTAAAGCCGCTTCATTATTTATCATCTTGTCTCTTGCTTCGTCAACAACATAAGCTAAAACCAATGGTTTTTGCTCTATAAGGGAATTCTTTGCGGCATCCACTTCTTTTTCATTGGTTGAATTCATGGAATAGCCTAAACGTTTTAAAGCAACTCCCAATGAATCTCTCTGGCTGTCAACCATCAAGATCTTCTTGGAGTATTTAGGATTCCATAAAATATCCCAACTGTCTACAGGATCGTCAACCATCGTTTTATTATATAATATTCCGACGGTTCCCCACATATATGGTACCGAGTAAGAATTATCGGGATCATATTCGGCTCCTTTGAATGCGTCATCTATTAAATGGAAGTTGGTGATGTTATTCAGATCGATCTTTTGTATCAAACCCTCTTGTGCCATTCTATTGATCATATAATCCGATGGAAAAATAACATCGTATTTAGCCGATCCTGAGCTTATTTTCACATACATATCTTCGTTGGTAGTGTATGTTTGATATTTTACTCTAATACCATATTCTTTTTCAAACGTTTTTATTACAGCTTTATCGATATAATCTCCCCAATTATATACATACAGTACATTGTCACTACTACACCCCGGTAGTAATATGGTAGCCATAATAACGAATGTCAACAGAATTACAGTAAATTTTTTAATCATCAAATTTCCCTCCTAATTTTTTTACCGGCATTTGAGCCGGATTTTTTATTTATGATTAATAATAAAATCATAACTACGCTAAACATCAATGTAGATAAGGCATTTATTTTAGGATTGATACCTCTCCTGGCCATTGAGTATATTTCTATAGATAAATTGGTTACACCGGAACCGGATGTAAAGAAGCTAATTACAAAATCATCTATAGATAATGTGAAAGCCAGTAAAAAACCTGTTACAATACCCGGTTTTATTTCCGGAAGTACAACCTTCATAATTGCTTTTAAAGGATTGGCGCCTAAATCTAAAGCAGCTTCATAAATATGCATATCCATTTGGTATAGCTTTGGTAACACCGAAAATATTACATAAGGTATATTAAATGTTATGTGTGCCAGTAAAAGAGTAAAAAAACCTTGGTTTATACCCAGGAATACAAACAACAACATCAACGAAACACCTGTAACAATATCTGCATTTACGACAGGTATGTAAGAGATATTCTTTACAACACTGAAGCTCCACTTCTTATATCCGAAAATTCCAATAGCTGCAAAAACTCCGATAACCGTGGCTATTATGGATGATAAAATAGCAATTGTTAATGTGGTATACAATGCCAAAAGGATATCTCTGTCTTGGAATAATTCTATGTACCAACGGAACGTAAAACCTCCCCATGTAGCACGAGACCTCGATTCATTAAAACTTAAAACCATTAGAACTATAATCGGTGCGTAGAGAAAGAGTATGATCATCCATAAATATATTTTATTAATCGTTTTACTCAAAAGATACCCTCCTTCCCTTCCGAATCATGTTTATTCATTAACACCATGCTTGCAATGACTAAAATCATCAGGACAAACGACAGAGCCGACCCGAAACTCCAGTCACCTGTCAATAGAAATTGTTGTTCAATAATATTTCCGATCAATGCAAATTGACCTCCTCCAAGTAAACGAGGAATAACGAAAGTGGATACCGCCGGCATAAATACCATGGTTACACCACTTATAACACCGGGTATGCTCAAAGGTATAATCACTTTCAATAAAACTAAAAAACTGTTTGCACCTAAATCTTGTGCCGCTTCAACAATACTTTCGTCGATTTTTACAATGACCGAGTATATAGGTAAAATCATAAAAGGCAAAAAGTTATAGACCATTCCTAGTATAACCGCTCCTTCGCTATATAAAAACTGAACGGGACCAACTCCGAAAAAACCTAACACTTTATTGAAAATACCGTTGTTTTCAAGAAGTGTCAACCAAGCGTATGTTCGAAGAAGAAAATTCATCCACATAGGAATTACAATTAACATCAGGTATATGGATTTTTGTGAATACTCTTTAGAAGCCAATATTAAAGCGACAGGATATCCTATCATTAAACATATAACCATTGATAGAAAAGCTATCTTAAAAGAACGTAAAAAAACATTTAGATAAAGGGGGTCGAAAATCTGCTTAAAACTATCTAAAGAGATACGTATACCTGAGGCAGTTCTTTCTGTGAACGCATAAAAGACTATCAGCAGTAACGGTACAGATATAAATAAAATCATCCATAATAGATAAGGATATGATAACCAACGTTTCATTAATCAGTCACCTTCTTCATAATATGAATATTTTCAGGGTCAATACTCATTCCTATTGTATCACCCTCATACTGTATGTCTGTATTTTGTAAAAGCCATATGTGTCCGTCCGGAGATTTTACGGTAATATCAAAATGAACTCCCTTAAATACTACCGATAAAACTTCTCCGGTAAGCTGCGCACTATCCGCTTTAATTATGTCAATATCTTCAGGGCGAATAACAATATCTATAGGTTCGTTTTCACGGAAACCTTTATCAATACATATTAATTCTTTACCGCAGCATTCAACCAGAAAATCCTTTTTCATTATGCCACCTATGATATTGCTTTCACCGATAAAATCCGCGACAAATGCATTTTTAGGTTCGTTGTATATGTTTATAGGGCTGTCTATTTGTTGTACAATACCGTCTTTTAATATAACGATACTATCCGACATTGATAAAGCTTCTTCTTGGTCGTGAGTTACATATATAAATGTGATGCCAAGTTTTTCTTGCATCTTTTTTAATTCGATCTGCATTTCTTTTCGCATTTTCAGGTCAAGAGCCCCTAACGGTTCATCCAATAACAATACTTCGGGTCTGTTTACCAAAGCACGGGCTATTGCGACTCTTTGCTGCTGGCCTCCGCTTAGCGAATCTACACGTCTGTTCTCAAAACCTTGGAGATTAACCAAATTTAATATCTCAAGCACTCTGTTTTTGATTTCAATCTTCGGTACTTTTGATATTTTTAAACCGAAAGCAATATTATCAAAAACATTCAAGTGAGTAAATAATGCATATTTTTGGAATACAGTGTTAACACGTCGTTTGTGTGGAGGGAGATCATTTATAACTTTATCTTGAAAGATCAATTCCCCGCTTGTAGGAGTTTCAAAACCACCTATTATTCTTAAAGTTGTGGTTTTACCACATCCGCTTGGGCCTAACAAAGTTAAAAATTCATTCTTTTTAATACATAGATTTAAGTCATCTAATGCTACAAAGTCATCATCAAATATTTTAGTTATGTTTTTTAGTTGAATTATGTATTCTGACACTTCATATATATCCTTTCCGGTTTAATAATATTAAAAACTTGGAGGCGTAGATACCCATAATATTTTTACAGAGCGTTTCCCCGGATTACTTAAAAAGTGTGGTGCCGCCGAGTTGTAGTAAAAAGAATTACCCTTTTTGGCTTTATATACCGATGAACCTATATGTATATCCACTATTCCCTCAAGCACATACCCGAATTCTTCACCTGTATGCGGTTCCTCTTTATTTGAAGTTCCTCCGGGTTGTAAAGTGATGATTATAGGTTCCATATCGTTTTTTTGACAATTAGGAACAAGCCATTTGATTCGGCTTAAATTGTCTTCATCTTCTTTTTCAAACATATCGTTCGAAGTAAAAACAATCTGGCAAGCCTCGTCTTGGTTAAAAAATTCTTTTAGATCGGTGCCTAAGCATTGCAAAAGATCGATCAATGTTGCAATTGATGGGGATGCAATATCCTTCTCAAGTTGAGATATGTAACCTTTTGATAACTCACAGCGATCCGCTAATTCTTGCTGCGTCAGCATATTCAGTTGTCGTAATCGTTTTATTTTCTTACCAATATCCATTTTTTCATATACTTTTCATTAAACTGTTTGTTTAGTATAACTAAACAGGCGGTTTAATTATAGCACAATCATTTCCTTTGTCAATAAATTTTAAATACATTCTTATTAAAAAATAGAATAAAAAAATCTATGTTTTTAATAACATAGAATACATTGATTTTATTGCAATTTATTTTATAAAGTAAACGAAAGAACATTGAATCAAAGCTGTAGTATATATAAATTTTCAATGACCGGTATACACTGTTCACATAAAAAGAGAGTTATTTTAGCAAATCATGCTTTAAGTTGTATGATATAATTAAAAAAGGATATATGGCTATATATAGAGGAGGTATGTTTCTTATGAGTAAAGTATTAATACCGGCAAAAATATATCGTGGATATGACGCGGATTTAACTAAAGCATACCCGGCTGACGGGTACTTAGGGTGGGAAAAAAGAGAATTTAAGATTGATCCTGAAAAAACAGCCGTCTTGGTTATGCATGCTTGGAACTGTGGAACACCTGAGGAATATCCGGGTGTATTTCGTTCTAACGAATACGTCACGCGTTCATATGAAATATGTAAAAATAAATTTCCTGCATTTTTAGATACTGTTCGTAAATCACCTTTAAAGCTTATTCATATTGTGGGAGGCGGTGATTATTATATATCATATCCGGGATATAAAAATGTACAAAAAATATTGGAAGAATATAATATAAAAAACGGGATTACAGGGAAAGAAGTTAAAGATACATGTCAGCAAGATGAAATATCGAGGAAAATTAAAGAAATAATAACTTATGATGCGGCCTACGGTCGGCATAATATGGAGGATATAAACAAATCCAGAAAGATACGTAACTTTGCCGACCAAGCGTTTCCGCAAGGCGATGAACCTGTAGCGGAGACCACTGAAGAACTGTTTGCTTATTGCAAAAAAGAAGGAATTAATCACTTGATCTATTCAGGTTTCGCATTAAACGCATGTCTTCAAATATCACCGTGTGGTATGGTAGATATGTTTAGGAAAGGTTTTCTATGTTCTGTCGCTGAAGACTTAACAGTTGCTTTAGAGACAAAAGAGAGCATACGAACAGAGGGTAACAAACACGCTCAGCTTTATATGATCTCTACCATATACGGGCTTGTTTTTGAATCTGATGATATTATTAATGTTTTTAATTAGTAAGGAAAAGATTGTGTTACCCGGTAGTTGTTATGAGAGGTTATTGACTATTGTTTACATTACATTTATAATAAAGTAAAAAAACAGTTACATATGCATATGCGCATTTTTATGCATAATATAAAAATCCGGAGGGTGGAAAATGGATAAAAAAGTAAAAGTTTTATTAATAGGAGCTGCTTTCAGTGCAGATTTACATGCCGAAGGTTATGCAAGGTGTACCGATATTGCAACTATAGTTGGCATTTGTGATAAAGTACCTGAAAGAGTAAAGGATTTAGCGGCAAGATATAATATTACCGATTATGAATTTTATGACGATTATAAAGCTGCAATCGATAATGTTGATTGTGATTTAGTGGATATTTGTTTGCCGAATTTTCTTCATCATGATGTTGCGCTTTATGCGTTTGAGCGCGGAAAACATGTCGTTACAGAAAAACCGATAGCCACAACCGTTGAAGATGCTCTGGAAATGATTAAAGCGGCGGAAAAAGCCGGTAAGAAACTGTATTATGCAGAGGATTGGTTATTTGCACCCGCATTGAACAAGGCACTTGCAATTGTCGAAGAAGGGGCCATCGGTCGTCCTATGTATTACAGAGCGAGAGAATGTCATAGTGGTTCTCATTCTCCTTTTACTCAAACCATCAAATATTGCGGCGGGGGATGTATGGTACATTTAGGTATACACCCGGTTGGATTTATGTTGGCGTTAAAAGATAATAAGTGGACCGAATTGATAGCTATGACCTCCGGAGGCGGTGAAAACAATTTCAAACATACCAAAATGGAGGGTGAAGATTGGTCTGCCTGTTTAATAAAATTTGCAGACGGTACATCGGCACTTTTAGAAGCAAATTATATTACAACCGGTGGTATGGAAGATGTATTGGATATTTATGGTACGGAAGGTTGTATGCATGTGGATTTGACTTTTTCTTCACCCGTATCACTGTTTTCAATACCGGGTGTAAGCTATGCTGTTGAAAAAGCCGAACTTACACAAGGTTGGACAAAACCTGCGGTTGATGAAAAGTATAATTTGGGATATATTGATGAAATAAGGCACTTTATGCAATGTTGCTTAGAAAATAAAGATGCAAAAGTCGGGCTAAGAGGTATAGACGGATACATCGCTTTAAAAGTTATTAATTTAATTTATAAATCCGCAAAAGAAGGTATCAAAATCATTAATGATGAGCTCTAATTATTAGTTCGGTTTAAAAAGGGGCTATATGCCCCTTTTTAATGCAGAAATTTTGTATTTTATACTGCAAGATCGGTTTTGTTAGCTTATATTTTTTTTGTAGCAAAATAGTTATTACAGTAGCTTCATAAATAAGTATGGTATAATTAAACAAAAGGTATACGAGGAGAAAATCATATGAAAATAGCTTTATTGTCTCAAAAAACTCTTACCGACAGCTTATTTGACCATGATAGTATTAGTTGTTTGAAGAGCTTTGGAGAACTGATTGAAAATAATGATGAAAAAGGTCCTTCGAAAGAACGCTTAAAAGAACTTATAAAGGGTGCGGATATCGCAATTTCTTCTTGGGGTACGCCTGCATTGGACGGTGAGGTATTGGATATGGCTCCGAATTTAAAACTTATTGTTCATGCAGCCGGTTCGGTAAAACCTATTTTAAGCGATCAGGTTTATTCACGCGGAATTAAGGTTGTAAGTAACGCACGAGCGATAGCGGTAGGAGTTGCAGAGACCGCTTTAGGATTGACCATATATTCATTAAAAAATATCCATGAACTGAATAATAATGTACATAAAGGTGAATGGGCAAAAGATAAAATGAAAACTCGTGAATTATATAAGATAAATATCGGAGTGGTAGGAGCAGGTTGGGTAGGCAAGCATTATATCAAATTGTTAAAAAATTTTGATGTAAAAACACTTCTCTTTGACCCTTATATAAGTGAGGAAAATGCAGAATCCATGGGTGTAAAAAAAGCCGAATTAAATGAATTGATGAGTTCTTGTGAGGTAATTTCGTTACATGCTCCGTCATTACCGGCTACAGATAAAATGATAAATAAATCCAATCTGCGTTTGATGAAAGACGGAGCCACATTAATTAATACCGCCAGAGGCTCTTTAATCGATGAAAACGACTTGTATGAGGAATTAAAGACAGGAAG
>CAZJOD010000149.1:0-9018 GCA_964547525.1 uncultured Clostridiaceae bacterium | reverse complement strand
ATCTATTTTCGCATGATTTTTCATGAATTTATGTATCTTATCCGGTTATACTGATAAAGTATGGTACGGCTGTGTTAGTAAACACAGCTTTTTACTACTTCAAAACGTGGAGTGTTTTATATGAAAATAGCATTTTTTGATACTAAACCTTACGACCGCCAAGGCTTTTCAGAAATGAATAAACAATATAATAACGAAATTAAGTTTTTAGAGGGTAAATTGAATGCTGAAACAGCATTTCTAACGAATGGATTCGATACGGTTTGTGCTTTTGTTAATGACGAAATTGATTCAAAAACTATAGATATACTAAGTTCAAACGGTGTGAAGCTATTGGCAATGCGCTGTGCAGGATACAATAATGTGGATATCCAATCATTAAGAGGTAAAATGCGTGCTGTGCGTGTACCGGGTTATTCTCCCTATGCGGTTGCCGAACACACCGCAGCGTTATTGTTTTCTGTAAACAGAAAAATACACAAAGCTTATAATAGAACTCGGGAAAATAACTTTAATATTAACGGTTTGATGGGTATGGATCTACATGGAAAAACCGCCGGAATTATAGGTACAGGACGTATAGGTATTTGCTTTGTAAACATATGCAAAGGTATAGGTATGAAAGTAATGGCGTATGACCCGTATCCACGAGAAAACGCCGGTATTGAATATGTAACTATAGATGAGTTATATGAAAGATCAGATATAATTTCATTACATTGTCCTTTAACTCCTAAGACTCGTTATATATTAAACAGCCAAAGTTTTGACAGGATGAAAGACGGAGTAATAATAATAAATACTTCCAGGGGGCAATTAATTCATACCGACTCTCTGATAGAATATCTAAAGTCCGGTAAAGTAAAAGGTGCAGGTCTGGATGTATATGAAGAAGAAAGTGAATATTTCTTTGAAGACTATTCGGATAATATCATAAAAGATGATATATTGGCACGGTTACTTACATTTCCGAATGTAATTGTTACGGCTCATCAAGCATTTTTTACCAAAGAAGCGTATGATGAGATAGTAAGGACAACATTTGAAAGCATAAAAGCTTTTGAAGAAAACAGACCACTGGAATTTGAGATATGTTTTGATTATAAATCCAACGATGTAGTCGAAGGTATACAATGTAACAGTAAATAATGTATTAATGTTTTATTTTACTGAATAATTGCGGCGTATTTACAGGTAATGATATAATATAAGTAAAAAAGGTTTAATATGTATAATAAAATAGACTTAGAACCTAGACTGGATATGATTACCGGATTGGTACCTGAATGTAACATTGTATGTGATATCGGAACTGATCATGCATATATTCCGATAAGATTAATTCAAGAAGAAAAATGCAATAAGGTTATAGCGACCGATATCAATGAAGGTCCGATAAAAACCGCATTACGAAACATATCCGAATACGGACTTGAAAATAGAATAGAAGCCAGAGTGGGAAACGGTTTGGACTGCATTGAAGATGATGAGTGTGATAATATATTAATATGCGGTATGGGTGGTCTGACTATAACCGATATTTTGAAGCAACATCCTTTAAAAATAGAAAAGTGCAACCGATTGATCATACAATGTATGTACGCAAATGAAATGGTTAGGGAATACTGCTATAAAAAAGGTTATGATATTCAACAAGAGTTGTTATGCTCGGACAAAGGGAAACTGTATACTGCTATGATGATTATTCCTAATAATCATCATAAGAATTTTAATCCTGTTAACTATTATGTGAGCGATGCGATTTTTGAAAACAAAGATAAAGACTTGATAAAAAGATATATTACAGAATTAATACAACGCTTACACAAAGTAAGATTCGGGCATAAAAAAGCAAAAGAACCGGATGTAATTAGAATAGATTATATTACTGATATAATTAATGAATTGATAAAAATACTCGATAACATATAATTATAGATTGCAGTTTAATGTTTATTCATTGATTTTATTCCGGTGAAATCATTCATTACTATATCATAAAAAAGTTAATGCGGTTCAATCAAAGTATTAATAAAAAACTGTGTTTATATGTCGGATCGGCATTTTAACCGGGAGGTTTCCATATGGTTTGTTGTAAAGATATTTGTGAATTTTTGGATATATTGTATCCTGTATCGCTTTCGGAAGATTGGGATAATTGCGGTTTGCTAATAGGTCGAAAAAGCCGGGATGTTAAAAAAATTCTACTGTGTTTAGATGTGGGTACCGAAACGGTCCAAGAAGCAATTGATAGAAAGTGCCAGATGATTATATCTCATCATCCTTTGATATTTAAAGGATTAAAAAGAATATGCGATGACAATTATATACAAAATATTGTGCAGGATATTATTCGTAATGATATATGTGTCTACGCCGCCCATACGAATATGGACAAAGCACAAGGCGGTTTAAATGATATCATGGCGGCTATTCTTACGTTAAATGATATAAATATTTTGGGTATGTCAGGTGCCGAAAAGCAGTTATGTACTTGTGAATATGCATCGGGTCGGTATGGAATAATTGAAAACGAAATGTATATGTTCGAATTTGTAAACATGTTAAAAACACTATTTAATTCAGATAAGATTCGATTTACAGGAGATGAATACAGGAAAATACGAAGAATAGCTTTATGCACAGGCTCATTTGACGGAAACTTAGTAAATGTGTTATCATACAAGCCCGATGTGTTTATTACCGGTGAAATGAAATATCATGATGTGTTGGATATGACAAGAGCCGGTACGGATGTTGTTTTATTAGGCCATTACGAAAGTGAATCTATTTATAAGGAATATTTGAAAGATATCTTGAATAATAAATTCACTACAGTGGAAACACTAATATCAAAAGCCGAACGAAATTTGCTAAAATAATTTTGCAGTTGACGTTCGTTTTAAACATGATATAATATTAGTACGAGTAAGCTGGACAATCGCGTATACGAACCGAAAGGTTGTAGCCGAGGAAAGTCCGGGCACCATAGGGCATAGTGCCGGGTAACTCCCGGTGAAGGCGACTTCAAGGAAAGTGCAACAGAAATAAACCGCCTGCTTTACAGGTAAGGGTGGAAAGGTGAGGTAAGAGCTCACCGACGTTCCGGTGACGGAATGTGCTCTGTAAACCCCACTAGGTGCAACACCGCATAAAAGGACATATGAGCGGCCCGTTCGTCCTTACAGGTGGCTTTAGTGGCATAGTAATATGTCGCATAGATAGATGATTGTCTAAGACAGAACCCGGCTTACAGACTTACTCGTATACATATATATAATAACGAACCATATTATAGGAGGATATATATTATGGATGTTAAAAACAAATCGATTGCATCTCTTGTTTGTGGGATTATTGCTATTGTCAGTATCTTTACAGGTTACTTTGCACTGCTTGGACTTGTTCTAGGTATTATTGGTATTATATTGGGTGTTAACGTAAAGAAGCAAATGGAGACAATGGGTGATATAAGTAACGATCCTAACTTGAAAGATGCTCGGGGATTGGCAAACGCCGGTTTAATTTGCTCTATTATCGGTACCGTTATAGCGGGAATAGGTTTTTTATGTGTTGCATGTTTAATAGGAACAATTGGAGCCGCAGCTTGTACAATGCCGGGTGCTTTTTAATGTTATCACCGTTTGATAGATTTTAAGTATATAAACCGACAAACGAAAGTTTTAACAAAAAACATTTAGTATTTTAAACGAAAGCAGAATGAAAATAAATGTATCCAGTTATAAAAATCGGAATAATTAGTATATATACATATACTCTCGCCGGTCTGTTGGGAATTCTCTTCGGAATAATTATTGCAGTTTATGCTGATTCGAAAGAAAAACCGATAAGATCGGATATTTTTTATTGTACCCTCTATTGTGTAATCGGCGGATTAATTGGAGGAAAAACTCTTTACCTATTAACCATAATCCCTATATTAATACAAAATCCCGAATTGATTATTAATGCGTTAAGTTCAGGAATGGTTTTTTACGGTGGCCTTATCGGGGGAATTTTAGGTGGATATGTATATGTCAGACAGTACAAACAGGATTTTTTGAGGTTAGCGGATAACATTATCGTCGGTATACCTGTAGGACATTTTTTCGGCAGATTAGGTTGCTTTGCCGCCGGGTGTTGCTATGGGAAACCATATGACGGTATATTTTCCGTAGTATATCCCGAAGTTAGTTTGTCCGCTCCGGTAGGTATAGCGGTTCACCCTGTCCAGTTATACGAAGCTTTTTTTAATTTATGTTTATTTTTTATGTTATGGGCGGTAAAAAGAAAAAGTGAAGTAAAAGGTATGGTTTTGGCTATATATCTGTTTTCGTACGGAATAGGAAGATTTATATTTGAAAGTTTACGTAATGATACCGAAAGGGGTTTTATAGGCCTTTTATCTACATCGCAGTTTATAAGTATCTTTATAATATTAGCAGGTATATTCACATTGGTGTTTACCGTAAGGCGTAAACAAGCGGCATAAAAAATTTTTTTAGCCTGAATATTAAAGTATGAAACAAGGGGTCCGCATGACAAAAAAGCAGATTAATAAAACAAACGCATTAAGAATTTTGGATCAAATGAATATTGAATATGATACTGCCGAATATGAAGTTAATGACGGTGAAGTTGCAGGCACAACGGTTGCCGAAAAAATAGGAGTGTCACCTGAAGTTGTTTTTAAGACCATAGTAACCCGGGGTAAACAAGATATTTATGTTTTTTGTGTTCCTTCAAATCAAGAAATTGACTTAAAAAAAGCTGCTAAGGCCTGTAATGAAAAAAAGGTTGATCCGGTAAAAGTAAAAGAATTATTTGAACTGACAGGTTATATAAGAGGAGGCTGTTCTCCTTTAGGTATGAAGAAAAAATATCCGGTATTTTTAGAGGAAACTATACTCATACATGAGAATGTTTATGTAAGTGCCGGAAAAATAGGTACTCAGGTATTACTAAATGTTAACGATCTTATAAAAGCAACCGATGCCAATCTTACCGATTTGGTTTAAATTTTAGTAATTATACGTTAAATTTAAGTGGATCGCATTTTATGGTTCTACTATAAAAATATGATTTTATTACAGTGAAATCATTTTATATAATTTGTATAATTTGATGAAAAATTGTTTGACTTTGAATATTGTCTTGTGTTATTATATTTCGGTAGCCGCTCTATAAAGGCTTATAAATGCATGCGAAAAATGCTGCCCGACTAGGCGAGACCGGATTGAGGAGGTGCAACTTAGTGTTTGCAATAATTGAAACAGGTGGAAAACAGTACAAGGTACAGCAAGATGACGTTGAATTTGTTGAAAAGCTCGAAGCTGAAGAAACCGGAGAATACGTTTTTGACAAGGTATTAGCCATGTCCGATGATAACGGTATGGTGTGGGGAACTCCGTATATACAAGGAGCATCCGTAGTAGCTACAATATTAGCTCACGGAAAAGATGCGAAGGTAACAATTTTCAAGTACAAACCCAAAAAGGGTTATAAGAAAAAGCAAGGTCATAGACAACCGCATACAAAAGTGCGTATTGATCGATTGGTATTCCCTGCAGCGGAATAATTATTTAAGGACATAAGTTAATGTAAGGAGGTGTATTTTAATGGCTCATAAAAAAGGTATGGGAAGTACCAGAAACGGTAGGGATAGCGAATCTAAACGTCTTGGTGTCAAAAGAGCTGACGGACAATTCGTATTAGCCGGTAATATTCTGGTAAGACAAAGAGGAACAAAGATCCATCCGGGATCTAATGTTAAAAAAGGCAATGATGATACATTGTTCTCACTAGTAGACGGAGTTGTTAAGTTTTCAAGACTCGGTAGAGATAAAAAACAGGTAAGCGTGATTGAACAATAAAAGAAAAGGATGTACCTTTATTTTAAAATTGCCATTTACGGGAAAAGCCCGTTTAATAAAACCCCTTGATTTGCAAGGGGTTTTTTATTGGTATAGTAAGATTCAAATTTATTATTTTGAGTAATAATATTATTATAAAATAGTATTTTCAAGATTTAAAAGGAACAGGATATGTTTATTGATAGTGCAAAAGTTTATATAAAGTCCGGAGACGGGGGAAACGGAGCGGTTTCATTCAGAAGGGAAAAATATATTCCTAACGGAGGACCTGACGGTGGAGATGGTGGCCGTGGAGGAGATGTTATTTTTCGAGCTACCGACAACATGAATACACTCTTAAATTTTAAGTATGTTAAAAAATTTAAGGCGCAGGACGGTCAAAAAGGACAACCGGTAAATTGTACCGGAAAAAGTGGAGAGAATCTTTATATTGAGGTACCTGTCGGTACTGTGATTAAAGATTCAAGCAACGGAAGAATAATAGTGGACATGGATGAAAACGGGCAGGAATTCATCGTTATAAAAGGTGGCCGAGGTGGAAAAGGTAACAGGCATTATGCAACTGCGTCAAGACAAATACCTAACTTTGCTCAAAGCGGTATGAAAGGCGATGAAATGTGGATAGACCTGGAATTAAAGCTTCTTGGTGATGTGGGTTTAGTTGGATATCCTAATGTAGGAAAATCCACAATTTTGTCAATGGTTTCTAAAGCTCGTCCTAAAATTGCAGACTATGAATTTACAACTTTGTCTCCAAATTTGGGTGTTGTATCAATTGATGCCCAAACTCAATTTGTTATGGCCGATATACCGGGTTTAATAGAAGGTGCTCATACAGGAGCGGGATTAGGGTTGCAATTTTTAAGGCATATAGAAAGAACACGCTTGATAATACATGTTGTAGATATATCAGGATATGCAAAAGAAGAGCCTCTTGAAGCTTTTAAAAAGATAAACGATGAACTGTCGCAATACAGCGAAATACTGAAAGAAAAACCCCAAATAATTGCCGCTAATAAATGTGATGTTTTAGGAGATGCAGAACTAACAGATCATTTTGTTAAAGAATTGGAATCGACCGGATGTAAGGTTTTCCCCGTATCTGCAGCTACAGGTAAAGGCATTAATGAGTTAATGCGGTACGCAGCTGTGATGCTGAAAGATATACCGAAACCAAAACTTTATGACCGTACCGATGAAGAGGTATTGTTCACTATGCCTGATGATCTGGGGTATACGGTGCATAAAGAAGATAATATTTTTATAGTTGAAGGTAAGAGAGCTGAGACCATTTTGAATTCTACCAACATCAATGATTATGAATCAATGGGATATTTTCAAAGAACAGTAAGAAGAATAGGGATTATTGATAAATTGGAAGAATTGGGTATTGAAGAAGGGGATACGGTAAGATTCATAGATTTTGAATTCGAATATAGGAGGTAACAATGATCAACAGTAAGCAACGTGCGGTTTTGCGAAAAATGGCAAATACGATAGAACCTGTAATTCATATAGGAAAGGGCGGAATAACCGAGAATCTTATACAGCAGACAGAACAGACGCTATATAGTAAAGAATTGGTTAAATTTTCGATCTTAAGAAATGTGACAGATCCGGTTAGAGAAATATGCGAGAATATAGCAAAGCAAACCGAAGCCGACATAGTACAAATAATCGGTAGAAAATTTGTGTTATATAAAAAGAATCCCGATGAGCCCGTTTTGATGATATAATGCTTTTAATTGTTTGGTAATAATTTTTTTGATTTCACTGCAACAACTCACTTACATGAACCTGCATTGGAAAAAAATACGGTTTGGATATTCAATGTCGTGACATTGGGTACTCCGGTTCAATGTGTGTTTATTTATTGTAATAAAATAAAGTTAATGCTGTAGAATTTTTTAAATTCACGTATTTTCTTTTAACATGTCTAGTATCCGATCTCGTATTTGATCGGATTTTTCATTCCACAAATTAACCAAATTTTTCGCAAATGCGGAATCATCGGTTGAAATGCATATCTTCATACCTTTACCCGTAAGATCGTCACTTTCTAAAATAACTTTAAATTGTTTAATACCCACCGGATAAAACTCCGCTGTGGTATAAGATGTGAGTTTGTCAATTAAACTATCGGGTAAAACTTTTGTATCAATTTTAAGTTTTACATAAGACGGTATCATATTTAAAAAGTATTCTAATGTATTTACACCTGAAACACTTATCTTTATTTGTTCTCTGTTTTCATCAATTTGCGCGTCTACATACCCGGATTTAATTAACTCTAAGAGCATCTGCTGCATTATGAAGTAGTTCATAAGCCGGTGCGATAAAACCAATTCGGTTAACTGACGATTTGTTACCGCCATGTCTAATCTTCTTAAAATATATAATAATATTAGTTTATTCTGAACCAATTCTTTTTCATTGCCTAATGCGTTCATCAATTTCTCCGAAAATCATTATTTACAATTTATTGTACAATAAACACCGGAACTGTACAATAAAAATTTAAACAGATTATTGCTTAATTTCCCATGATGATTGATCAATGGTTGCCGCATCGCATCATGCTGTGCTATAATATTTTATAATAGTTGTTATTAATTATTATACAGTTATTTATTATAATTCTACTGCAATAACTATTTTTACTGCAAAAGAGCGAATAAACATTGGACTGTAATTGCAAAATCTGTTGGCGAAAATGCAGTATTTTTGCTGGCAAAACGACAGGACGTCGTTTTGAGTGGTCAGCGACAGGACGTCGCATTGACCACGACAGTTAAAAAAATGCAAGTTGAGCCGTTACAGATTTCAATTACAGTTCAGTTTATGAGTTTTTGCAGTGAAATCTTTATATTGTATACGGATTGTTTTTCTTCTCATGTCCTATTGTGGAGCTTGTACCATGACCCGGGTAAACAACGGTCTCTGCAGGCAGTATATATAGTTTTGATTTTATAGAATGAACTATTGTATCATAGTCTCCTCTTCCTAAATCTGTTCTTCCTATGGACATCCGAAACAAAGTGTCTCCTGTCAAAATAAAATCATTTGTTTTAATGCATATTCCTCCTGTTGTATGCCCCGGTGTATGTATTATCTCAAGTTTCAAATCACCTATGTTTAGAATATA
>CAZJOD010000148.1:0-9074 GCA_964547525.1 uncultured Clostridiaceae bacterium | reverse complement strand
TCTCATTGAATTTTGATTTAAACTATTTCATTTCACTGGCTTACACCGGTTACTTTCATATCCACCCTAAAAAATGCAAGTCAATTGATCTCATAGTTATACTATAAGATATAAAAACCGGACAATCGATATTGACAGTCCGGTTTTTAAAGTTTTGTTATAAGATTTACCGTCAATAGTACCCATTACAAGATAGCCAGTTGTATTTTCAAAAAGGTTTAATTCTCCTAACGAGTAATCTATATAGCCATTTTGGTGATTATCTACATTATTACCATTTAAATATTTAGTTTTATTAGAGCAATAAATCATCTTATAAGATCGTTAACGCTTTTTCCGTCAAAATTCATATTACGTGCTATAGCAACCATTACGCCCGAATCCGGGTCGACAGCATAATCAAGAACGTATGCTTTATTGTTAACTACATTAATGTAGATTCCGTATGAAATGCCTTCATAAATTTGTTTGTCACTTGAACCGTCGAATTTTATACTGTTAAGATAATACTTAAAAGCGCTTCTGTCTGCTAAGAACTGGCTGTCATAATAAGTGTAAAATATAGTGTCTTTATATGAATTAATATTGTACAGAGATCTATTGGTTGCTTGTTTTACAGTTTTAATATTACTTCCGTCAATTTTCGCCGTCTTAATATTTGAATCGTTATCAATATATATTATATCTCCATTACCGATAATAAAGAATTTAACAATATCATTTATAACAATAGCCTTATCGGTTCCGTCCGGTTCAGCACTACATATCGCTCCGTTTTTATCAATAAAATAGATTTTTTCTTTAAAGATAATACTGCAATTACTTGCATCTAAGATTATCACTTGCTCATTGCCACCGTCAAGATCGGATCTATAAAAAGACATATCCGCCGAAGTATAGCTGCTTTTCTTGATATAATATAGCCATTCTTTATAGAAACTCATATTATAACAAAAACCTTTGTTAATCTGCTGTGTTTCGCTTCCGTCGGTTTTAATACGAAATAAATTATATGACCCGTCAATTGCCGTTCCTTTATTACCTGAAAAATACAACCATTCGTTATGTACAACCAAAGACCATCCAAAACCGTCAAATATGGGAGTGGCCTTACCGGATCCGTCTGTTTTATATATATGCGGAACATTGTTTTCATCAAAACTAGAATAATATTGATTTTGTCCGTCATCGAAAAAATATTGTCCGTTTACAATATTACCAAGATCGTCACGATTTACTCCGATCGATACAACCGAAGATATCTCATAGTCAATTTTGTTATTTCCAACTACTTTTGAAAACGGACCGGTACCATTACCAAGGTTTGTAGTAAAAACGAAGGTTCCTAAGATTATAACTATAGTGACCGAAGAAATAATTAATGAAATTTTAAACCCTTTATTTGCAATCAGCTTTTGAAGTATAGTCGATATAATTAAAATAACAATAGCAATCGCCCATCCTAAAAAATCAGTTTTAAATTTTATAAACAAAAATACTGTTGCCAAAAAAATAATCGCAGTAAAAATCAAACCTAAGATGACTGACACAGTTACATTTTTTGTAGATGAAATTGTTTTACCACCGCTTGATTTGTTATAAACTTTTTGTGTTTGGCTTGTAGATGCGTCCGGTTTCAAAGGACCGGTTACTATAAAGGCTTTACCACATTTGGGGCAAAATTTTGACCCTTCGTTAATTTTTTCTCCACAGTTATTACAATACATTTACATCCCTCTTTTCAGTTACCACTTTAATATAATTATTGATTATTGTATTTATAGCAATAACATAGAATCATGCTTATATATTATCATTTCCCTTATAGTTTCGCAATAAATATAATATTTCTTCCTTATAAGCGATTTAAACGATTTAAGAGCTTTATATTATGTAATATATCTGAATTTACATTACTCTATTTAATGTATTATTTCAAAGCGATATTATCTTAAAATCTTTGTATAACAATAAAAGTTCAACTCTACCGGTATACCGATTTACACCTCATACTCCGCATCAGCACATATTTCCCTCCAATAATTATAAGATATTCGTTTTAATATAATTATATAGAAACTTTTAAGTATAATCTTGTACTATATCCTGATTTTTTGTTAATTTATTTTAGATTCTTTTTCCACCAATGTTAGCAAGTCGCACCAATCTTTATTTTCCATTTTTGAAAAGTAAAAACAACAACCTATACACTTTTTATATGTAATATTCTCAATGGTAAATTCTGCGCCACCCTTACAACGATCGTTGCATCTCTTACAATCATATGCGTTTTTAATAATGCTTTTTATTTTTGCACTGCACGAAACCAAGTAATCGGCATATGCGTCTATGTTCCATAAACAAGCCTTCACATGCCATCGTTCGGCGGTACACTCTAACGTAAAAAGAACACGCGAAGGTTTTTTCATTGAAAAAACACATTTCCAAGACTTATGAGCCGACGCAAATCTAACAATGCTCTTACAGTTTAACTTTTCACCCAAAGTAACGAATTTTTTCGCTCGTTCTAATTCTTCAACGGGTAGAATTTCGATCATTTCAATCGGTGTTTTATTCATATCTCATTAACCTCATACCATGTTGTTTATTTAATATAAAAACAAATATCTAAAATAACATTACCTTTCTCATCAGGTGTTGTAAATCGAGGACAAACATAACGCTCGAAGAACCAGCAAGCTTCATCTTTATCATTTACAATTTCATAACCATTTTCTTTAAGTTTTTCGAAACACTCAGGTTCTTTCATATATAGTTCATTTTCTTTACCGTATACCCAACATACACCAAAACTACTCTCAGGAAAGTCAACATAATCAAAGCCTTCAGGTACTTTTGCTTGTTCTTCCATGAACATTCCAATCCAATATTCGAATTTATCTCCTTCTTTACATCGCATAAGCCCGATATATGCGTTACCGTCTTCATATACATCTTTAATTTCAGAAATTTTCTCTAATGTTGTAAACCACCCGTTTGAAAACCATTCTCCCCACTTAACACCAAATCCACCATTTACTCTGTCTTGATCTCCATATTTTTTACCAATAAAACGAAGTGCCGGGACATGCTGTTTGTATATTTTTATTATCTCTATCATTTTTATACCCTCCGCATCTATAAAATTTTAAACATCATGTGTTATTATTCGATATCGGTTTTATTAACATATAAATTACATCCTATAAGAACTTTAAGGTATTATATGGCAATATTGTATCAAACACTTGTTCTTAAATCAATATCCCAAATGAAATTTTTTTAAATATTTTATGATTTTGCTACATTAATTTATAGTTAAATGACCGATACGCTATGATTCGCAACAAGTGAAAGAAGAGGCCTCATAAAATACAATATAAAAATGTAGGTTTTCATACATATACATATTTATTTTGTATAAAACCTACATTTTTATATTTACTTTTGCAGTTCTTTGATTCATCAGCAATCTTTAAGATATTTATTATATTTACTTTTTTTCTTGGTAAAGAACTCTGACGGTTTAATGATTTGTAATAATTTCTATCGCCACATCTATAATTTTCTTGTCATAATTATGTTTCATCCATTTTTCTGTAATATTAACATATCCTTGAGCATCTATCTTTCCTGTACCGGTTCGCTCCATCTCTTCTATTATGTCAGCGATAAATTGAAGACATAAATTCACCTCAGGCTTATCTGAAAATAAAACTGCAAGTTTTTTTAGTTTTCTACAATCCGGTGCAGGAACTTGTATTTTCGTTGTCTGCCGTTTAGGTATTTGTTCGTCTTCAGGTTTTTGATTTGGTGGTTTTTCTTGTAAAGCGGTTATTTTTTCTTCCGGTTCCTTTTCATATGTTTTAACAAATATGCTTTGTCCTTCTTCCGACACGAATTTCAAAGTATTTATCAACCGCCCTTTCATATTTGATTTATTAAGCCTTTTATCTGTTAAAGTAAGCTTTCCGAACGGTTTGGTTATTAAATGCTCTCCGGGTTTCATTCGCTTAAGCTTAGCCTTCATAGCTTTGTTATAATAATCAAATATTGAAGTTTTTACCGTATCTTCCAACATAGGCTTGTCATAAATCAAGCCTTTTATAAATTCATAATCCTGGACATTAAACCATGTTGAAAAAACCTCCGTACCGTACAACATACCGATTAATCCTCCTACCATAGAAGCTAATGTATCGGTATCGGAATTTTTCAAATAAGCCGCTTCGGTTAAAGCCAATTGCGGACCGGAAGCGTATTTTGATACCAGATATATCGCAGCGACGGCAGTTACGGTACCTAAACCGTTAATTTTTTTATCAAAACAACCTATTTTTTCTAAAACTTTGACTCCCATATCAAGGGCTCCTTCTTCAAGTCCCTTTTTAACAATATTTAATAAATCCGTTGTTCCTTTCACAGTGTCATTCCAAATATTCATGTAGCTGTCTTTATATATAATATTTGCTGTGTTTAGCCAGTCTTCAACTTTTTGTACGTTGGGAAATGCGCTCCATTTATCTTTTTCAGCTATAAGCAGGTCTACAAGTTCACCATATCCGAGAGTTTTGTCCATGTTGAGTAAATATATTAATGCATGCGCATATAATAATGCACCGATAAGTGCTCCGGGGTGTCCGTGAGTGGTTATACCGTTTGATAAAATTTGACGCATAATTTTCTCCCGGTTGCATTCAGCTCCTAAAACATGAGGGAGTATGCGCATTGCTACACCGTTTCCACCGGCATTAAAATACTTCTCCACATCAACTTTCTTTTCAAAATCAAGATTCCAAGGTTTATTACCTCTTTTCCATGCTTCAGCGGCTTTCTTGGTAGCTCCTCCACCACCACGTTCGTATGAGAGCCATGCAGGTAATTCCACTTTGGTAAAATATTTAATCCAATTGGATCCGTACCTTAAACTTCTAGCAGTTGCGATTATTAATTGAGTATCGTCACTATACTCTCCGGGATATATTTCTTCATCATGAGACCAGTATTTGTATCCGTCACGCCTTATCCATTTATGAAATAATTCAGCATTTTCTTTTGGCCTGTCTTTATATATATTTTTACTGTTTTGCTCGTTCGGCCATCCTAATGCATCCCCTACGGCGGCTCCAATTAACGCACCCGCCATTTTATTTAATTTTTGGCTTTCATCTTTAATCATCTTTATCACCCACTTGATATTTGTATTCTAAAGGTTTTTCACCTCGTCGTACCTTATTCCTCCATTGCCCGTCAAATAAATCCGAAGCTATGAAAATATCAAATTTCGGGACATCATGTAAAACTTTGTACCACCTTCTATACTCTCTTTCAGCTTGTTCTTCACTCTCAACCGCTACACCGATTATATCTTTTCCGGGTATATTTTTATATACTAAAACTTCGGCCTGATCATCGGTAGGACAACACTTTAACATATTAGCAGTACGCCTATTAATGCGTTTTCCGGAAACGGTGCTCGAAAACATTTCTTTAAAACCCTCATATCCTTTTTTCAAGCAGGTACCGGTTTTATATGCGGCGTTTGTAAAGCAAAATTCCGTAGTTTCCAACAACATTAAAGACGGATTAATGTATAATATAACCCAATCCGTAAAGAGTGGGTACTTATCTTTCACATGCTTCCAATACCAATGGTTAGGATATTGAATTGAGCAATTAACAAAATCGGTCTTACCATCCAGTCTTAATTCGTCATTAGCTTCATATATGTCACTTTCAATAAAGTCAACCGCTTTTATTCCGTCTTCTGATCTTAATATATGCAAAGCTTTATTGGATTTTGTGAAATGACATAAACGAGTTATTCCCCTTGAGTTGATTTCTTTAAATAATAAATCATTATTCATATTTAAAGCCTCTTAATTATTATTTCTGTTTTATGGTAAAGTGCATTGTCAGTAGGTAATATTTCAGTCGCTTCACCGGTATAAGTTAGAATTAATCGTCGTTTTGCCCTTGTAACAGCAACATATATCAGTTTTGCTTCTTCACCCAAAGCTTCATTTTTATCGTCGAGAGCAATAACCTTATTAGGATCTGGAATCCTGTCTTTACTACAATAAGGAAGTAGCACCGTATCAAATTCTATTCCTTTGGCAGAATGATATGTGCCGACCGATATTCCGGGATTATTATTCCAATTTTTCATTTTTCCGTGGAGCACTTGGTACTTGACTCTTTTTTTATTAAGCAGTCCAATGATTTTATCAACATCTTGCCTGGTTCTTACAAGGATTGCAACCGTCTCGTTTTTTGAAAGTAAATGTGCGTTATTAGTTATCCAGTACAATTCATTGTCTTCATTCTCAAATTCAGCAAGAACAGGTTTAGGTCCTGATGCCATTGCAGACCGTGGTACGACTATATCCGCACTTTGACCAAAACAAGGAAGATTCGATATGGCAATGGCCAGTTGCGCTATTTCTATACTGTTTCTGTAGTTTTGATCAAAGCGCCATACATCACCTTTTTTTATATTAAATCCGGCGTTTCTCCAGGATATACGACCACCATAGATTTGCTGAGCGACATCACCGAAAAAAGTGATGCTTCCGTCTTGCGGTATGGCTAAAACCAATGATCTGAGCATAACCGGAGAAAAATCTTGTCCTTCGTCAATTACAATGTGTTTATACATTCTTTGGGTTATATCATTTTCATATTCTTTTATCACTGTTTGTGCAATATCATCCCAATCATATCTATATTCATGTTCAGCTCTGATCTCAACATACTTTTTATATACTTCAAAAAAATATTTTCTTTTATCTCGGGTAATTCTTGTACCTAAACGTCCGATTCGTTCCGCCTCCATATAATCTTGTAAAGTTGTAATTCCCATCTTTTGCATCCAATCAATCTCCTCGTAAAAAACTTCAGGAGCTCTTTCCAATGTGGAATTATAGCCAACTTCCTGTAATACATTATTTATGGCTTCCTTAATAAATGTAAATTTTTTATTATCTGTACTGTTACCCGTTTCAGGAACAATATCGTGGTACCCTAACAAACCTCTTTGCTCTAGATAATACCTTGCAAACTCATGATAGTTACGCACATCGACATTCTTAATCATACCTTCGGATAAGTGTTTTAAATATGTAACCAGTGATCTGTTATATGTAACCAACATCACCTTTTGTTTTTCCGAAACAATAGACTCAGCAAGAGTTATTGACCTATAAATCGCCATAATGGTTTTCCCACTCCCGGCAGTACCAAGTACGACAAAATGTCCTTTTTCAGGCAGACATAATACTTCCGCCTGTTTTCCTTGTAGCTTCGGCAATGACATATAATATAGTCTCCTTGCATGTCTATAGTATTACAAATAAGTTATTTATTACAATTTTTGCAACCTATATAATTATATAAACATGATCAATTAAAAATAACTAATCTTTCAATATATAATTTTTATCTTGGATTAAAGCGAGATAAATATCATAGATGTCACTCAACCGATTTCCTATTCAATTATAATTTTTGTATAACAGATCGTGATAACGTTTCGCTAGTACCTTCGGATGTATAACTCCATCCCCCCTGTACCTCAAAGCCTCCCTTGTCATAAGCCCTCCAGGTCGGAATATACCATAGTGTACAGTCGTAATACGCACTTACCATAGTATATTTATACTGTGAAGCACCTTTTATTGCCAAGGCGGATTCTACAAAACTTTCAGCAGGTAAACCCGCAACACACCACATACCACTTTTTATCAGAAATAAACGGCTTTTTACAAGCTCCTTCCTGTTTTCCAATACTTCAATCATAGCAGCGGCTTTCCATAAGCTACTAATGCTTACCTTGCTTTTTGCCAATCTATCCAACTCACTATATGCTTCATCAAGTGAAGGCAGATGATCTGACAATACAATGTCTTCCTCCCAAGTATAAACTTCCAGTGCGTTCTTTGAACATACCGTAGCGGTCTTTAATGCATTTAACACCGAAGATGCAAGTTCGGCTCCCATCTTTTTGGCTACATCAATGCTACCGTCGGCATATTTTCCGGTTCCCACATTCCCACAAGCACCTTGCAGAAAAAAAGCAGGAGCATCTGTTTTTTCCTCTATGAGATCACATGCATATCCGGAAAAATCCGGGCTGATTATTTTTCCCCATTTGATTGATGTTGAATGACAAGTATAATTAAATATTGTAACAATAGGCTTTTCATCCATACCTATAAATTGAAGAACAACCACCTCAGGATCTATTAATCCTTCGGTCTGATTTTTTATATAGTCATCTCCTCCAAAACCAAATCGAGTTCCATATTCTCCTGCTTTTGTTTTTATACTGCGATTTGCAGCAATATTTTGAACATCATACCGTCCGAGCTTTTTATATACCGGGACCATGGTTGATTTTGCTTGTTTTGCAGCTGAAACGAATGAATCTTTTACATGCTTCACCCAAACTTCGTCCACAAAAGCCTCACCGTATTTAGCAAACAATTCATGTACAAACAAATAGGTTTTAGGTGCCGTATGGTTATGGGATGTATTTATATAAACTCTCTCTTGGCTAATATCGAGAGTTTGTGAAACGGTTTTTCTCAAGTCCTTGTCAAAACCTATCGTAATACCGCCTATGTCCACCATAGCCAATACGGCTTGTTCCCCTGTGCAATCGTCATATAAATAAATGATTTTCACATAAAGCTTACCGTCTATGCTTTCTATTTTGCCGAATCCGGAAGATCCTCCCACCTTCGGTGTAATATCCGCTTGTCCGTAACCTGCATATATACCCATTTTTAAATCTCCTTTTTTATAGTAATCTTTTTTCATTGAACACATGTAATATGATGGTTAAATTATCATTTATTTTTGGAAATATTACAACCTGTAACAAACTAAAAAATATTTTTATAATTAATTGAAGGCGCTACCGGTGAATGCTATAATTAACACTAATGACCGAAATTCTTGCTTAAATACTTATTTTTTCAATTAAAATATATAAACGTAGATTTTGGATGCTTTTTAGTGGTAGTGTAAAGTGAGATATGAAAAACGGAGCTATAAAAAGATGGCTCCAATGA
>CAZJOD010000147.1:0-9133 GCA_964547525.1 uncultured Clostridiaceae bacterium | reverse complement strand
TATGAAGTCATCAGTTAAAGAAATTACATACGGTTCCATATTCGTTTTACTCATGAGCTTATCCGGAGGTTTGTTAAAAATATATGCGCCTTTTTTACCTTTTTCATTACAACCTATAATAGTAATATTGGCAGGCTTTATATTAAATCCTAGAACTGCTTTTTTATGCCAGGCGGCATATTTATTTCTCGGGCTTATAGGTCTTCCGGTATTTACATCCGGAGGAGGTATAGGATATGTTCTCACCCCGTCATTCGGTTATATTTTAGGATTTATAGTTTCTTGTTATATAGTTTCTGTTATTCGTACGAAACTAAAAAAGAAGACCGGTTTGACATTATTGATAATATCCCTAATCGGACTTATATCGATATACATAATAGGAATACCGTATATGTATGTAATATTAAGATACATCGGAGGTAATACCGGAATTTCTTTTATTACAACTTTAACAGGAAATATAGTTTATTTTGCAAAGGACATTTTGTTGATTGTATTGTTGAATCCGGCAATAAAACTTATATATAAAATTAAAAAATAGGATACAAAAAAAGACAAGCCGGGCTGGACTTTTTTTCTTTGCCAAATATAAAGTTTAAAACGCTTAATTTAATGGCAAAAGTCCTTTAGGATCAACATGTTTTCCATTTTCCAATACTTCAAAATGCAAGTGAGACTGTTCGGCACATTCAAATAAAGCGGTATCTCCCACAGAGCCTATCACATCACCGGCTTTTACTTTTTGGTTTACCTGAACCATATCGGCACTACCTAAATTAGCGTAAACTGTTTTCAAGTTGCCTTCATGCTCTACTATTATTGTTAAACCAAAACCCGGATCATTTTTTATGTCTTTTACAATACCGTCTGCAACACATTTAACTGCGGTTCCGATATCCGCCGCCAAATCAACGCCACTATGTGTGCGCCAATCTCCCAATGTCCTTGAGTAAGTAAGCTGATCCATCGAATAATCAAATGTAATACTTCCCGTAACAGGCATTATGAATTCAATTGAAGATGTAACCGCCGAAACGCCTACACCACCACTTACAGGGACTGCAACACCATCGGTACCATATAAATCGTCAACATCCGGTAAGTTTTCGTACATCACATAATATTCATTAATTACATCTCCGTAAACCGCATCACCTTGGTTCTCAGATTCAGGCAAATTCATATTCAATTCGCTTTCATCAAAAGGAACATTATTGTTTCTAACCGATACAACCGCTACAGCTATAATCACTATACATATACCCAACGCAACATAAAATCCGTTTTTCTCAAGAAAGTCTACTACATTTTTCCAGAAGTCTTTTTTCTTATTTTCTTCCATGTTCATAAACTTCACCTCCGTATATGTATTTTTGCCCGTATTTTGGGTTATATACATATTACCGGTAATTTTCTACATTTATTCCCACATAATAGTGTTTCAATATCTCTTCATACGTGCCTCCGTTCAAAGCAAGGTAGTTTGCTCCCCATTGACTCATTCCCACACCATGTCCGGAGCCTTTTGTTTTAAACACAATATTGTTTTCATTATCAATTACTATTTCAAATTTAATGGATTTTAAAGAGAAAAGCTTCCTCATGTCAATTCCGGAAAACTCATAGTCTCCTATACTTAGAAGTTTTACCCCTCCCCCCCTTGTATATTCAATTATATTGATCAAATCATTTAATTCTTTACTTGATACTTTAAAATCCTCAAGACCTTTTTTAGATGATATGATGTAATTAAATTGATCGACTGAGAACTTGACCTCATTATTATATGTAGGACTGTAAATATCACCTTCACTTATTACACTTATTAAATAAGGAACCGCATCACCCCATACATCTTCGGCACATTCGGTTTTTCCCCCGGCATTAGAGTGGTATACCGGGTTTGTAATTTGCCCGTTATACTTTATGACCATGCCTTTTGTATTCTCTACCGCTGCAATAATTTTTTTCCAATACTTACCTCCGGATAATTTACCCCATAAATCAATCATTTCCTCTTTTGATTTCCATGCTTGACAATGGGTAGGATCGGTACATACATGAGCTCCGTTATGATATCCGTCATCAGGATTATACGAGCCGAAAATCCTTGCAACCGCATATGTTCTGGCCGCAACAGCCTGAGCGTTTAAAGCCTCCTGTTCAAAACCGGCCGGCATTTCACCCGCAACAACTCCCAAAAGATATTCTTCCAATTGCATCTGTACAATTTCACCTGTTTCATGCATATATACATCCAAAGTAATATCAATATAAATATTATCTTCCGAAGTTTTATTACAACCCCCTGATATTAAAAAAGGAATCAAAACGATCATTACTATAAAAATAATTTCAGCTGAAATCAACTTTTTCATATTACCTCACAATAAAAAATATTAGGAATTTGTACAACCCCTAATTATATATATTTATTGCTTACTGTTTTATGAAAACCTATATGTTGATTTTGATGTAATAACTAATTTTTTGTAAAAGCATGAATAAACATCCATCTGTAATTACAAAAAATAAAAATCTCCCGGCATCAAGTACATCGATTTTAACTCGTTAATAACAGCCGGTGCTTGTGATATCAATTTTTAAGCTGTTTATCAATGAAATTATAGCAATTTTCCCGTTGTTCCGCCGGGAAATCATGGCCGCAGTCAGGATGTTCCACCAATAAATTTAAAGGTAAACCGGTTTCATTTGAAATTTTTCTAATATAATCCACACAAACGTCAACACCTTTTTTAGGCATACCTGCGTCTTTTACAGGAGCATTAATATATATTGCCCCAGGCAGAATGGCTTCAAGAATTTCTTCAAATAAAACAGGCATTTCAGAAGGATTATTGTGATATATATCGCGTATTCTTGGCATATAACGATCTTGTGCCCAAGCGGACAAATCGCCTGCATTTTCTGCGTATGCTTCCCAAGTTGTAAATCCACAGCTAGTTGCAGCCACTTTTACTCTAGAATCAAAAGCCGCTAAAAATAATGCGTTATGTCCTCCCAGAGAATGACCGATACATGCTAATCTTTGCGCATCTACACCATCGGTCTCACTTAACAGATCAAGCCCTCGACAATGTAAATTTATATCTTTCATTGTACCTGAGACATAACCTTCAGGTAACGGGTTAACGTTTTTTAAATCTCCGAAGCTTGGTAAATCCGGAGCCAGTGTTATATAGCCTCTTTGCGCCAACTCAATTGCATAAAAAAGATTCGGTTTACCTTCCACTCCGGCCGGTTCTTTACTCCCGCACTGTGTTGTTTGATGAAGACATATAATCCCGGGAACAGGTTTATCAATTTTAACCGGTATCATTAAATACGCAGGTATAAAACTTTCCGGTTCATCCGAATATCGTATACGCTGACGAATGACATTACCTATTACCTCGGTGTTAATAATTTCTTTTGCAATCGGATGATTGTCACTATGTAAGGGTAAATCACCCATGATTTTTTTCATTCTTGATAAAATATCTTGTCTCCTTGTTATGTACTCAACCATATTATTGCCTCCGTAACCCTTTAGATTTGTTTTAAAATTAAACGAATTATTAAATTATTATATGATTCTACTGCAATAACTTTTTTTACTGCAAAAGAGCGAATAAACATCGGACTGTAATTGCAAAATCTGTTGACGAAAATGCAGTATATAAACTGGCAAAAACCATGACAGTTAAAAAATACAAGTTGAGCCGTTACAGATTTCAATTACAGTTCAATTTATGAGTTTTTGCAGTGAAATCATTATATAATTTTAACATAAAAATTAAGGGATCGGAGCTTTGTATTTAAGATATTTTAAATATGTCACATTGTACACTTATCTTAATACATTGCCCGGATCCCTTTCGATATACAATCAATTTATCCGGTAACCCGTCGATTTTAACTCGTCACTCACAGCAAGTGCTGTGAGTTTTTGCAGTGAAATCAACATTATGCTAAAAATTTTATTTATTTTCTAACCATTAACCATACTCCTATTACCGTTGATATAAGAGCGAGTATATAAAAGAAAATTACAGTACCTTTTTCACCCATCATTTTTTTAAATACTTCAATCTTCTTCATATCCCATATAACAGGTGGTTTTTTTACCGCTATGTATACCACCAATACCGCATAAAGAATCAAAACTAACCCTAGAAATGCCAATCCGTCCATAATATATAATCCTCCTTTAAATATTCGAATTTACCATATTGATCAACAGTAAAATCAAATTTATTTTAAACCGTGAATAATACGTTTTCGTAATACTGCAAAAACTAATACTGTTATAAGTATTACAACCCCACAATGTAATAGAACTGTCCCCCATACCGCTTCGTTTAGCAATATTGAATCCATGGATTTATAAGCCCAATAAAAAGGAGACCAATACAGTAAAAAGTGCCAGCGCTCCGCCAAGAAAATTCCTCCGAAAACAGATGCCATTATGGGTATGAATAAAGTTTTCATACTCGCTATAGCTCCTATAGGTTCATTATTTACTACACCAATGCTAAATCCTATGATTACACTAATTAAAGCTATACTCAACACCGTTATTGTCACCATACCGAAATTTATATTTGTAAAACCCAGTATTATCAATGTGGCGAATGCTCCTATTATAGGTATTAAGAATCCTAAAATACCTTTACCTGCTATAAATTCCGGTTTGGATACTGCGGTAACATTTATAGCCGATAATGTATTGCTCATTTTTTCTTCAACAAGACTTAATACTATAAGCATACCTCCGAAAACCGAACCGAAAATAATTAAGAAATTCGCTCCTTGCTGTTTTAATGGTGACAGTTTCCAACCCATATCGGTTACTGTAACCTCAATCGGCAATATAATATCTTTGTTTACATATGCGTTGACTATATATTCCAACATCTCCAATCCCGATTCATTGCCTTGTTGTAAAATTGTATAATCGTTATTGTCTACTACCAAACCGAATATATCATCGGATTTACCTACACGTTCCATAATCTTATCAGTATTTTCAAACTTCTCTACTTTTGCATACTTTTCTAAATATTCAACGAATACCACATCGGTAGAATCAATGACTGCAATATTTATAGTTGTAGCTCCTGCCGAAGGTACCAACGCTTTTAATATAAAAGCTAATAAAAAAGGTGCCAATAAGATGTAAATCATTAAAAAATCTCTTATTCCACTTTTTACATCCCTTTTAAATATTGCCAATACTTTTTTAAACACACATTTCACCTCCCCTTTAAACAGTCAATGTTTTCTTAAACATTTTATTAGCTAATATGAAGAAAACGATACCGGCCAATCCGAACCCAAGCACATTCATATAAATAAAAACGATATCGGGTTTCTCTAACAAAGTTTCACGAAAAGCAAATAACATTGGATATGAAGGCAATATTCGTATAATTAAAGGTGAAAATGCCGGCATATAATATGAAACCGATGCAAATGCCAAAATTATTACCGATGCATATAGCCATCCCATCGCTTTAGCCATGGTATTAAAGAAACCGGCTATAAACAACCCCAAAGCCGAACCAAATAAATTACATGCGATCAGTAAAGGTATAAAGTGCAAATAATGAACTTTGGAGCCGGCAATCAATATAACGGTGATTAAACCTGATAACAAGCCCGAAACTGCCATTACACCCATTTTTCCCGCTAAATAATGCCATACCTTTGCCGGAGTTACCGCAAACGCTTTTATAACTCCTTCTTCCTTATCTAAGAATATGTATGAAGCTATAATAAACAACCCCATAAATCCTACGTTTAAAGCTAAAAATACCGGTAAAATATTTAATCTGTCCGATAACTTCTCGGTATTATTATCTAATGTAATCGTTTTGGTTACACTCTCAAAGCCGGGAAGTTCCGTTATGAATTTCGCTTTCACCGATGTTTCGATTATATTCCTTACGCGTTGATTCTCATAACCTTGTAGGATGTATTCATATATAACCTTTCCATCTTTTTGAGATACAATTAATCCGACAGTGTTACGATTTTTCTCAACTTCTCGTGTCACATCGTCTCGTGTTTCCAAAATAACGATATTATCACCGCTATCGATCAATTCCTGACGTATTGTAGTCTCATACGCACCTGTCAAATCAATACTTACAAAAAATTTCATATTGGATTCGAAATTTTCGGGCAGTACAAACATTAAAACCGCAACAAAGATAAGCGCAAAAGCAATCTCCAAGTAGAAATAAAAACTCTTAAAAGATAGACGCATATCTTTCAAAAAGCTATATAATAATTTCATATCAATCCAACCCCCTACCGGTAACTTTTATAAAGATCTCCTCCAAAGTAGCTTCTTTGGTATGCATCCTTTCAACATTTCCGGAATTTATTACGTCATTTAAACGCAAACGATCTTTTTCTTCAATAATTGATAATTTCTCTATCTTTAACTCACTATTCTCTCTGTATTCCACCTCAACCAGTCTTTCTCCGTACCTAAGCTTTAGTTCCCTCGGAGAATCTATAAGTTTAATCTCACCGTCAATTATAAAAGCAACACGGTCACAAAGCTGATCTGCTACGAACATATTATGTGTAGTTAAAAAAACCGTTGTTCCTTCTCCCTTTTTTACCAGTACGATATCCTTTATTGTGCTGGCAATTGCAGGATCCAATCCTGTTGTCGGTTCATCTAAAAACCATACTTTAGGATTGTTTAACATACTGCGTACAAAGGTCAAACGATGTTTCATACCTTTAGAAAATTCACCGGCCGGTTTTTTGGCCACATGATCCAATCCTACAATTTTCAATAGTTCCATAGGATCTTTTGTAGGTACATCGAAAAGCTTACGATAAAACTCTAAATTTTCCAAAGCCGTTAATTTACCGTATACATTAGATTGTTCAAAAGAAACACCAATTTCATTAAACATCTTTCTCTCAGGTTTTTTTATGTTATATCCGGCAACCGAAACTTGCCCCTTTTGCAATTGTAACAGGCCTGTTAAAATACCTTGAGTAGTAGATTTCCCTGCTCCCGAAGGACCTAAAAATCCAAATACTTCACCTTCTTTTACATCGAAACTCACATTTCTCACTGCAAATTTATTATCATTCGAATATGAATGATATAATCCGTCCACTTTAATCATGCTTTAACCTCCTTTAAACGGCAATCCCTTTTTCTAAAAAATTTATAAATTGGTTTACAATATTCATCATTTTATCATCGAGTTGATCCCAATCATCTCCGGTACTATCTAAAAAATATTCCACTATACCGGTATTTAGGATTGAAATCATATATGCGACCATTTTTTTATCAATATCTTTTCTCACTTCTCCTTTTTGTATAGCCGAATCCAGTAAAACTTCAAAAATATTATTAACCACCCCGATGTTTTCTCCGATAAATTCTTTATAGATCGGGTGATTACGATCGGATAACAATTTCTTACCTATTTCCATCATTATCGGGTTTTCTTTTGCAAACATCATTCCCGACAGATACAACTCACGTATCAGTACAAAAAAGTCGTGGTCATTGGGATTAGTGAAAACCGGTGACATATACTTTAGTTTTTCATTTGCAATCAACTCCAATATATATTTATATAAGTCTTTCTTATCATCAAAATATTGATAAAAACTACCTTTGGAAATATCGCTGTTTTCTACGATTCTGTTGATTCCGGCCGCATCAAATCCATACTTCCCGAATTCCATTATAGCCGCATCTACAATCTTTTTTCTTTTTTCCTCAGGTAAATTATAAAATGTATCTTTTGGCACTCTATCACCTCTCTTTATGACCCTCTAGTCACGTGACCGCATGGTCACATGACTCTTTAGTCACATTATATTCCCACTTTCTATATATGTCAATACATTTATTAAATATTTTTTTGTCTGATTCAATAACTGTTTTTGCTGTAAAAGAGCAATAAACAACACGAATAATATATCAATAATGTTCTATAATAAATACAAAATCTATTGCAAATTTATTGAATATATAATATAATATCTGATATTAATAACAGATATTATTACCAGATAATAATTTCGTCGCTTTATTAAAAATAATGTCATATTTGGAGAGGTTGAAATGAAAAAGGGTATTGAGATTTCTAACATTGACGGAAAAAGAATTATTAAAGGAATTGGATATTACGAACCGGAGAATGTTCGTGATATAAGAGAAATTATTAAAGGCAGCGCAAAGAAATTTGGTGACAATTCTGCTTTTAAATTTAAAGACAAAAGTGGTAATATTACCGGAAAAACCTTTACCGAATTGGATAAAGATGTAGATTGTTTAGGTACCGCTTTGTTGTCAATGGGAATGAAAGGCTCCCGTATCGCTATGATAGGAGAAAACAGATACGAGTGGGGCGTTAGCTACTTCTCAGTTATAAACGGAGTTGGAGTAGCCGTTCCTTTAGATAAGCATTTACCTTAAAATGAAGTTGAAACTCTTTTGAAAAGAGGAAAAGTGAAAGCTGTTTTTTATAGTCCGGCATTTCATGAAATGATGATCGACATTTCAAAAAAGGATTCTGAAATACAATACTTTATATGCATGGAGAGTATTTCTGATACATCGGGTTTGGGTAAACAATTTGTCTCATTACCGGATATGATTAAAAAAGGTGAACAGTTATTGAAAAATAACGATACTTCCTTTATTAACGCTGAAATAGATCGGGATGTTATGTCTATACTTTTGTTTACATCAGGTACAACCAGTATGGCCAAAGGTGTTATGTTATCACATACAAATATAGCCACAAACGTTCAGTCCATTTGTTCCTGCTTAAAAGTTAACCCCGGTGAAGTACATTTGTCATTATTACCTTATCACCATACATTTGAAAATACAATAGGTTTAATTCACATGATACATAGAGGCGCATGTGTGGCATATTGCGACGGTATCAAACATGTCGCCCAAAATCTACGTGAGTATCATGTAAATTTGCTTGTTGCGGTACCTGCCATTTTTGATGTTATGTATAGAAAAGTTCAAGACGGAATAAAAAAATCCGGCAAAGAAAGTCTTGTTAATACATTGATAAAAATTACCGGTTTATTGCGTAAAATCGGAATTGATGTCAGAAGAAAA
>CAZJOD010000146.1:0-9195 GCA_964547525.1 uncultured Clostridiaceae bacterium | reverse complement strand
TAAGAACCTATATATCTAACATCAATAATCACCCCTATGGAAACCAAAAAGATAAAAAAGATACGTGTTTTATATTCAAATTTTAATTTGCCGCTTATCACTATAAGAACCCCTTAAAATTATTAATTTAATTGCTTGTAAACAATATAAATAACGGCATTATTAATATAAAAGTTTGAACATACAAACTCCTCCTTAAGAAATTAACGAATTTTTTTCCACTCGTCTATCATAACTAATATATTTTCCCATGGCATTATACTATGCATTGAAACACACGGGCCAAGTATAATTCCTCTATTACCGAATGTCTCATATATGTCTTGAACAGACTTTCTTGTTACTTCAGGATCAGGATTCCATAAATGGTGTGTACTACTAGGCCCTATCAACAATGACTTTTTACTAAAAAGTTTATCTCTGATTTTTAACAAGTCTACACCGGGAAATGCTATATCCATACCGAATATACAATCTATATCCAAGTTGTCTAAATAGTCTAACATTGGCATAACTCCCGTATGTATGGTATACATCATTTTCATACCACCATCGTGAGTTACTTTAACTTCATTATTTAATCGTTTGCTTAAGAATTTATCAAGCATAACGGGACTGTAAAAATCACATGTTTCATAAAAACCGTTTCTTCTTATAATGTCAACACCCAGGCTGCCGGCAATTTCTATTGTTTCAATATTACAGCGATGTTCCATTTCCAAAAAAGCATCTACCAATTGAGGTTCTTCAATTGTTTTCAGGCATAGTTTTTCAGGTAGAAACATCTGCAATCCCAAAGTTAAACCCATACCGGCTGAAACTGCTACGGGCAGTTTGTATCCGTCCGCATACAACCTTGTATTTCGATACGATTCCTTTAATTTCTCATACTCATATTTGTCAGGTTGCCATGGTTGAAAAATATATTTCATACATTCCAAATCATGTTCATTTTCAATCCATGCCTTTTTAAAATGAGCGGTCCAATCCGTACCCAGCGGTATATCGTCTCCATGAGTCCAATAAGAATTACATTCAACAATCGCCCGTACAGAACCTGCCGGAGTATTGTATTCCTTATATAATAAATTGCCTTCCTTCCACACCCTTACGGTGACTTCCGGGTGCATCCGCCTCGACGGAATACCAAAGCCTACAAGTTGTGGTAAATCAAATTTCTCCAAATTATAACGAATTACATCGTCTGTAGTCGCATTTTCACCCCATGGGAAATTAAATGCTCTACCTTCCCGGGTTACTTTGTGTAATGGATTATAAAAAATAAGGCAAGGCGAATAATCAGTTTCCATTTTACCCATTGCCGCAAGAATACGTTCTTTGTGTGTCATATATTTAACGGACTTCATACTGTCGAATCCTTTCCTTAGAAAATTCTGCTATCGTCACTACACACATTTTATTATATAAGATTTCTGTATGCAATACAAAAAATGTTAAAATAATTTTCTTATTCCCATGGATCTGTAATCTCATTTTTCAGATATAGTAGTCTTTTTTCTGCTGAATCTTTATTCTTCAATTCACATTCCCATACGGTTAATACTTTCCAGCCCATGTTTTCCAGTGATTTTATATTTTTCATATCCCTAGTTACATTTTTTAATATTTTATCAGACCAAAATTTGGAGTTTGTTTGTGGTAAATTATTTTTACATGCATCATGTCCATGCCAAAAACATCCATGAACAAAGATTACCGTTTTATATTTAGGTAAAACAATATCCGGTTTACCGGGCAGTCGTTTATCATTTTTAACATAACGAAAACCATGGGCATGCAGCCATTTTCGTGTAATGCTTTCAATACAGGTATCTTTTACACGAACAGATCTCATAATCTCACTTCGTTTTTTAGAAGAAAAAATATCAGCCATTTTTTTACCTACATTTATTTTATACTACTTTATCAAGATATCATCATCTTTGAAATTTGAGAGAAATTTTATTCCGCTTGATGACATGATGTATATTCCCGGTAATATAAACAATCTATAACGAGGTTGAATTTCGATAAACAAATGTATAAAGATATAAATTAAAATAACCAACATATACAAATAAATCCCGTTGTGAGGAGACTTATTGAAAAACAAAATGTAAATCGAACCTATAAATGTTAATAGTAATCCGACAGTATATACAGATTTGTCTATTCCTAAAACAATTGCATAAAACTTTTCTTTAGAAAAACCAAAAAAATGTTTTTGTGAAGGCTCTGTGTTATGAATACTCCAATTAACGGTATAATCCATATTGACCCACATGATTTTATATTTATCTTTGAATAGTTCGGGAAGTTTTTCAAAGGATGTAATTCTTTCTATTATTAATTGTTTTTCACGTTCAATACGCTCATCTGAAGATTTATATCCGGAGAGGTACTCTAAATCCGCATCACTGTATCTTCCTTTAGTCTCATAATTTAAACCGGTTATAAATTTCCATAACGGATTACGGTTACCTAACGGTTCTTCCGTTATACCTGAAAAAATAAATATACGACTGATCAGAAAACCAACGACAATATAAGTGAATAGAAATATACTGATTTTTATTAAAACATGTCTGTCAAATAACTTCCTTGAACAGGTAAAAAATAAACTATAAACTATAACGGCTGTCAATACGACAATGCCGATAGGTCTCATTAAATTTCCAAGAGCCGCAACGACACCTGCAACTATCCACATATATTTTTTATCTTCATAGCTAATTAATATATAAAAAGCAAAATAAAAAAGTAAGATAGCAATATGCTGATTTGTCAATACCGAACACATAGAAACCAAACCGATATCGGTTGCAGTCAGCAAACCGGCAATTATTGCCACACTTGACCCAAAAAGTTTTTTGGCGGTAATAAAAATAACAAGGCATGTAATAGATGACAAGATGCAATTAATAACTTTTATCGCTATAAATCCCTCACCGAATATCCTTATTATAATTGATTGGAACCATGTATAACCCAGTTGATAACTCCAATTTTTAAAATACGGTGTATTGATAAAAGTCATATCACCTTTTACCCAATCAAGTGAAGCTTGGTATATTAGATTAAAATCCGATACGGGAATTGATGAAACATTTAAAATCCAAATTATACGTATGACTAATGCAATTAGAAATATAAAAAAACATTGTACAGGATAGAAAATTGCAAAACGTTTTACAAGCAAAACAATCCCAATAATAAATATTAAAAAAATTATAGCTTCTATAAAAACAGTGTATTTGAAATCTTTTATAAGCGTTATAAAATTCCATGAAAAGGTTAAGGTCATAAGCGCTAAAAAAACAAAGCCCAATATATTCCTAAACAATGTTTTTTGCTTCATATAGACTCACCATGATTTTTTATCTTACTTTTAAATACAAAATTCCTATTTAACACATATCCTGTTACAGTATAAAAAAGCATACCGGCAATAATACCGATAATTTCTATTGTACCTAATACATCAATAAATAGATATTGAATTAGTTGGACCAGTAACATAAGTGATAGTGTTACACCTAAAAATTTTAGTAATAAAGACTTTATTTCACCACCGTTTTCTTTGAAAGTAAATCTGTTATTCATGTAAAAGCTAAATAAAATTGATATTATATACCCTATGGCGGTATATATTGAGTAATGTACTCCTGTAAGACTCGCCAAGAATGTAATTCCCGAGAACACTGCCGTATTCATAACTCCCACCGACCCATATTTTATCATAGTTACTAATTCGCGCTTAATATTTTCTTTTATCCATTTAAATTTTACTGTCATATTTTCTCCCACTGTGATATTCATTAATAAAGTATAGGGGGCGCCCTTTTGATTCTTTAAATATTCTTCCTAGATATTCACCTATAACACCTAAGAATACCAATTGTAACCCACCTACTAGCAATACTATAAATATTAACCATGATGCCATATTAATATTTTTATTAGCAAATACAGCTCTGAGTATTAAAACCAGTAAATATATCAGATTAACTGTTATAATCGATAAACCTGTTATAGAAGATAGTTTGAGGGGAAACACAGACATAGATGTAATCCCATGCATTGCATGTAATAACATAGCTTTCAGATTGTACTTAGTCCTACCGGCGGCTCTTTCTTCACGATCATATAATATTTCTTTTTTCTTAAACCCCACAACACTATATAACCCTTTCGTATAGCGTTCCGATTCACGAATGGACTTTAACGCGTCTATAACCTTTCTGTCAAGCAGCCGAAAGTCACCGGTATCTTTTAAGACAGGTATATCGGATATTTTCGCCAATATACTCCAATAACATTTTGAAGTGGTCTTTTTAAAACCGGTTTCTCCTTTTCTTGAACTTCGCTTGGCATAAACATCATCGTACCCCTTTTTCCATTCTTTAATCATTTGTATTATTAATTCCGGCGGGTCCTGCAAATCGGCATCCATTATTATTACGGCATCGCCTTTAACATGATCGAAGCCGGCGGCCATTGCGATTTCCTTACCGTAATTTCGCGATAAATCTATATAAGATACTCTATCATCTTGTAGAGATAATTCTATCAATTTATTCAAAGTTTTATCGGTGCTGCCGTCGTTAATAAATAACAATTCAAAATCTTCGTTTATATTTTTAATTACTTCACAAACTCTTGTGTAAAACAACCTTATAACGTCTTCTTCATTATAAGCCGGAGCGAGTATTGTAATCAATTTGGTATCCTCCCTTTGTATATGCCGTATGAAAATTATTAAGCTTTACCGATATCAAGGTTGATGTATAACCGGCAATATCTAGAAACTATATTTGATTTCAATGTAATAACTCACTTACTGTGAATCGGTGTATGCCAATGCTTCTTTGTCATTGAAATTACCGTCATCTGTAAATATTGTTTTTGCAGTACAACCATATTTATTTTATAATCTTTTGCAATCTTTTGCAAGAACATTAGATAAATACTCTATACATATAGATATATTATAATTTTATCCTTATTTGGATTCAATAAACCGCTTTCATTTATAAAAAATTGTTCATGTTATAAAAAGAAGTTAAAAACATGCTTTATAACTTTTTTTATTACAATTACAGTTTGGTATATGAGTTTTTGTAATGAAATTATATACAACATGAATAATTATTCCACATCTTTGTATTTACGCAATCTTCTATTATACATTATTTTTCCAATAAAAGTTTCTGTTATTATAAATCTTTTAAATTCACCTTTTGTATTTGCAGTGTCACCCGACTTTTTAACTCCTCGCAAAGCTATATATCCGGTTATTGCCATGGTCACGAATGATATTATAAACAATAATTTGAATTGCGCATAATCCATTAAATTATACAAAAAAGGTATTGTTTCTATAATATTTTTTAAAAAACCTCCTATCATAGGAGCTATAAGTATAACAATACCGACTGCAGCCGTATAAAAACCATCATAATAAGTTTGTGCTTCGTCGCCCATAACATCAAAGCGGTACTTATAAATTGCTATATTGAATGTAGGCACAAAGACCGCTAAAAATATATAAGCCAAACAATACCATAACGCCACTGTATTTTTCGTAACAAAAACAAAAAACAGGCTAAAAACGGAATGGTATAATACACCTAATGCCGTCGGTATTTTACTTCCGAACTTATCTACTATTTTACCACCTATACCATATGTAAAAAACTGAATTATATAGCTGATGGTAATGCCTAGTGTGAATATACTATAAGACATATTTAGATACTTTAACATAAATACATTAAGAAAACTACCGGATATAAAATATGTAAGATAAAATGCGCAAGCGATAACGGTAATCTTTACAAATTCTTTATTTTTTATAGGTATCATTATTATGTTTTTTAGATTTATGTCTTTATAATTCATCTTTTTAATTTCAGGTTCATCAAGTTTTTTCAAGACGAATGCTTCTATAATTGCAAATACGAAAGCTAATGTAAACATAACGGTAAAAGCGGTATATGTATGCTCCTGAGGTATCATATCGACAATTGTAGCTATTATCAAAGGAAAAATAATATTAAAAATTAGATTTATTTTATTCCTTAACCCAATAAACTTTGCTTGTATTCCCCTGTCGATGGAGTTTATATATATGTTATTGAATGCAACAGCCAATATGGCATTAACACTAAAAGCTACACAGTACATAACCATAAACAATAATAGAAAATGTTCTTTTGATACGACATAAGGTATAAATACAACTGCAATTCTAAAAAAATTAACTATAATAACCGATAAAACAACAAAAGGTTTTTTTCGTTTAAGCTTTTCTAAAAACGGGCCTGCAAATAAAGAAAATATACCTAATATACTTGGGATCAATGTGACCATAGCCATAGTGGTATCAGAAAAACCCATTTGTAACATGACACCGGTAAGAAAAGCGCTGCCTACCAGCGATAACATAATAGTAGCAGGTAATAAATGATCAATAAAGACCTTTAGATTCTTATAATATTTTGCATTTATGATACCGGGATCATTACCAAAAATAATCCTCTTATGTATATCATGTAATTTATTCTTTGACAATTTCATTTTATCGCTCCTCATGCTGAGTTAAAGCTTACATCCTTTTCTTATACTTATCATGATACAGGTGTTTTTAATCATTTTCAAGATTATTTATTGCTAAATATAGATTATTCCTATCAATACGAAGGAATAGACTTAACTTTAAAAAATCAATACATGATTCTATTGCAATAACAATATTTATAGGTAATGATATTTTTGTAAGACTAATCGGCATCGGTACACTCCGGTTCACTGTAAGTGAGTTATTGCAATGAAATCAATACATACATTATATGTGCAAAAAAGTAAAAATCAATAGTTTTTCTATATGTAACATAAATATAATATGTTTCCTTTCATCGGATATAAGTTATAAATTATATCACTTGCCGGTTACTGATATTATATGTAAAATATAAGTGTGATTCCGATAGAAATTTTTTTTAAGAAATATTAAATTTTGGACCTGAGTTACATATACCTGTAATTCAATTGAAAAGAGGTAAAACATGAATGAATTTAAAAGCTTAAATGCAGAACACGGGATTATTTGCAGCATGCCTAAAGAGTATTTCTTCGGCTATTTCGGGTGGCCGAGTATAACTAAAACGCATGACGGAACTCTAATCGCAGGAGCATCCGGATTACGCCATAAGCATGTTGATCCTTGGGGTAAGACAGTCCTGTTTTATAGTAAAGATTCCGGACAAAACTGGACAGGACCTAACATAATTAACGATACTCCTTTAGACGACAGAGATGTTGGCTTGATTACATTGGATGACGGATCAGTACTGGCATCATGGTTCACTTTAGATGAAAAAAGTTATATGTCCAAAAAAGCACATTCTACTTCTGAACCGGAAATACTTGAAGAACTTGAATTTTGGGATGATAAAACCATAAATCATTACGCAGGAAGCTATGTTATGAAAAGTTCAAACGGTATTAGCTTTAACAGAAGAATCAGAATTCCTGTAACCGCTCCTCACGGACCCATTCAATTAAAGGACCGAAGCTTGTTATATTTAGGCAGGTATTTCAATAATGATCAAGAAAAAAGAGGTATTATGGTATATAAAAGTTACGACAGAGGCTTAACATGGGTAGAAACGTGTGCTGTTGATACCGGCTCGTTTGACGTTGATTATTGTCATGAACCACATGCAGTAGAGTTGGACGACGGGAAAATTATCGGTATGGTTCGGTATCAAAAAGACTGTTTTACTTTCTTTAAAATTCTATCCGATGACGGTGGTAAAACTTGGAGCAACCCGGTTCCCACAAATGCGAAAGGTTCTCCTCCACATCTTTTGAAACACTCATCAGGCGCTATTATATGTGTATACGGATATAGAGGGTATCCGAAAACCGGGACTAATCCCCCCTACGGACAGTTAGCCATGATAAGCTACGATAACGGAAACACATGGACCGGAGAATATGCCATAAGGCTTGATACACCTAATTATGATACAGGTTATCCCGCATCAATTGAATTATCGGATAAGAGCATACTTACAGTGTATTATCAACAAGCAAAACCTGAAGATTTACCCGGTTTATTATGGAGCCGTTGGAATCTACCCGACTAAATAACAATCCCCGGATGATTTCTTTATTGTTTATGCACCTAAGTACCCTCCGTCAACCGGTATAACAGCACCGTTTATGTAATCGGATGCAGACGACGCTAAAAAGACAGTAATACCTTTTACATCATTCGGGGTTCCCCATCTTCCGGCAGGAATCCTGTCAAGAATTTTTTTGTTCCTAACCTCATCGGAGATTAATGCCTCGTTCATATCCGTAGCCATATATCCGGGTGCTATGGCATTAACATTTATACCCCGTCCGGCCCAAGCGTTAGATAGAGATTTGGTTATTTGCGCTACACCGCCTTTTGAAGCGGCATACGCCGGTATGTTATACCCTCCAAAGAAACTTATTAGAGAAGCAACATTTATAATTTTTCCATACCCTTTTTCCAGCATGTTTTTACCTGCCAGCTTGCACATCGTAAATACAGAACTTAAGTTTACTTGTATTATATCATCCCAATCCTGATCGGTAAAATTTTCACATGCGGCTCTTCTTTGGATTGCAGCGTTATTGATTAAAATATCCGGTGCGCCGTTTAGTTTCTCAATGGCTTCGTTATAAACCGCTTCAAGCTTTTTTCTATCCAGAAAATTTCCTTTTATTCCGGCAACTGCACCTATTTCACCGGCAACATTATTAACCAAATCGGATGTGCCGGTTATCACAGTTGCGGCTCCATATTCTATTAAAATTTCAGCCATGGCTTTTCCTAAACCTCTTGTCGCTCCGGTTACCAAGGCGCGTTTTTCTGATAAATTAAAGAAATTATTCATTTATTAACTCCTGTTATATATAGCTGCGGCATTCAATATTATAGGAACGGTATGCGTTTAAATTGTCATCATTATTCTCATCCAAATTCTTAATAATTAATGCGACAGAAACAGCGATAATAATTATCAATATAAATATTAACCATCTGTATATTCTATTTTTCAGCGGCAGCTTAGAAACATCATTTATACTATTATCTTGAGTGCCTTTATTTTTTGTTTTATACATATCTTATTTCTCCTTTTGGTTTTTAATCGGTAT
>CAZJOD010000145.1:0-9414 GCA_964547525.1 uncultured Clostridiaceae bacterium | reverse complement strand
TTATTTGAAAAATATTAATACGTAAAGAATAAATAATATGTAGCAAAATAAAGTCGATACAATATCATATACTGCACCGACTTATATTTATATTATTCTATATATTAAGCTTTTTTTTGTAAATCTGTATTCAGTATTCTAAATTCTTACGGCTTTATCGTAGTATATTTATCTTTTGTATCACAATACTACGTAAAAATAATTCAAAACTTCATATCAGCAGTTACCTACTATATTATTTATCACTACCTTTGTCATTTTGATTTGCATATTTTAGCAAAGATTTGCTTGCGTTTATAAAAAAGTATCTGTTAATTCTGTAGTAAACAGTTCTTCCTTCACTTCTAGTTAAAAGTAAATTGTTCTGCTGCATCATATTTAAATGATAAAAAGCCGCATTAACCGAAACCGCAAGATTTTTTGCAATATCGCTTGTTGAAAGCTCCTCTGTAACATTTAACATTTGCAATATACTTATTCTGCACTTATCTCCTAACGTTTTACCGAATTCCTCCAGTACAGGCTCATTTTTTTGATAAATAAGCATTTCCAAAGTTTTTTTATAGTCGGCACCAATGACTGTAATATTTTTGGATAGCCTTGAATATATTGTTTCTTTTGCAAGCAAACAAACCGAAAAGTATTGTGTTTCATTTTCATTATATGAAAAATTTTTACCTTGTATTGCATTCATATTATCAAGAAAAGATACCATTGAAAAATCATTTTGAACATTTAATATAGTTTTATAATTTTTTTCATAATATTTTTTTAAAACCATATTAGTTTCACAAAGTTGATATATTAGTTTTTGTATATACTTTTGCGGTTTTATAAAGAATGTCAGCAGGCGGAGTTTGACCGAATCCGGATAGCTTGAGTTCATTATAAAATCGTGAAAGATATTTATATTGACATCTTCAGTATTATCAATATGCGGTAAATAAAACTTTATCATGCTTGCCTTAATAGAATCCAAGTCACTGAGCTTATCCCTCAATTGTTCGAAATCATATGTTTGAATCGGCTTTTGATCTATATCATCCAATAAGATATTCGATAGCAAACATAATGCATCGTCTTTCATAAAGAAAAAAATTAGCAAATCATCATCTATTCCCGAAAATTCCTGCGTTATTATATTGTATTGTTCAACATCGGGAAATGCTCTTTTTGCACTTTTGTTAAAATGCAATCTGAAAATTGTAATTAAATCGTATATGTATCCCGGTTGATGAAGAAACTTAACATTAACCATATGGTACCACTTCCTTCCGTTACTTTGTAGCATCGTTACTTAATAATCGTTTAAATAAAGTTGGTCCGGCAATGGTGTCTGATAGCGATGCGTACATAATTGTACATTTATAATATTGAGCTTATCATCTAAATTAATAAAAATAATTATACCATATATATACAGCTAATAAACAAAAAAATAAAATTTATTTTATGAATTACCGACTTTTACATATTATAGAATTACTTATCAGTAGAATAACCAAATTATCTATAACTTGCTATAATACTAAACTTATCTGAGGTAAAAACATTTTTTATCTACTTATCAAATTTTTTATAAAATTTTTAAATTGTATTGACTTCTTATGATATATGGTATATTATAGGTTTATTCGAAAGAATTGTATCTTAACATATAAATATTTGCCAATTAATTCATTAATCGACCACAACATATTTATATGGAAATAATAATATATTAAGGAGATTTAGGTTTACATACATTAAAAAATTATATCATTATAGGATTGGAAAATAATGAGTGTATCCTATGGCTCTTACAAAAGAGAAAAGTTTTAATTTTACTAATGATAAAAGTATTGAGGAAATAGTCATACACTCATTTTTTACTATGTAAGTCCTCCTATGTAATGAATTTGAATTCATTTAATTCAATTCTCGTAGGAATTATTTATTTATTTATTTTTGGTTTTACACCAATTTAATTTTACTTCATCCTTACCTTCTTAAGAAATCATGTATTAAAGCATTTTTAACTTGTCTATTAACAAAGAAGGTTTTTTTTTGCATAAATAAACATAATTAATCATATAAAGCTATTGTCAACGAAGCAATATCACCTACTTTTTCACCAAGCCCCGCCGATACAACACTACACACACTTGATGAAAATTTCAAACACTCTTTATCTATTACCTTCTTAGCCGAAGGCCAAAGTAAATTTTTACTTCTTGCAAAAATACTACCTATTACAATTTTTTCCGGATTCAATAGATCTATTAGAACTGACAAGCCTTTCCCAAGATATGTTCCACTTATTTCATATATTTCTTTTGCTAAAACATCTCCGGCTTCCGCAGCATCTCCTACAGTTTTTGCGGTTATTTCATCAAGTTTATCTATACTCTCACAAAAGGAGATCTTTTCGCCACACTGAAGCTTTTCCAAAACCTTCATTTGGGCTAACTTTGCAATTCCTCCGCCACTGCAAAATCCTTCCATCGACCCTGTTTTTCCATATCCTACAGGTCCGAAATTTTCCATTCTAATATGCCCGATTTCACCGGCCATATTACTTGCTCCGGTATAGAGCCTTCCGTTTAAAATTAAACCGGCACCGAAGCCTGTACCGAAGGTTAAAAAGATCATGTTTTTAGAACCCTTGCCTGCTCCGAATTTCCATTCGGCCAATGCACAAGCATCCGCATCATTTTGTAATTTTGTTTTTATCCCAAGCCTTTTTTCCACAATATTAACAACAGGTATTTCGTCCCATCCGGGTAGGTTAGGAGGCGATAAAATCAATCCTCTATCACTGTCTAAAGGCCCCCCGCAGCTGATTCCAATACCGGCTATATCCGACACAGACTCTCCGGATTTATCAAGAAGTTTCTCAATTTCATCACATATATTATTTAGAATCTTTTCAGGATCTTTTATCTGTGCCGTTGGGAAAGACATCCGATCTACCACATCAATATATTCGTTTCCACGGTCTAAACTTCCTCTGCCTGTAACCACGGCGCATTTTGTTCCACCTATATCTATACCGATTATTCTCTTCATTAAATCCTCCTCAGTTATACAGTGTCTAAATTTTTTATAAAGTATTTCTACAACTTATATTATTACATTATAAGTATAGTTTACAATACTATTTCTATTTGATTTATGACCATTTAGTCTCAGGTTAAATTCTCAGTTTTATATAAAACAGTTTGATCTATTAAACTGATAATTAAATTTTTCAAAAAAAGGCTGTCCCTCAGGACAGCCTTTTTAAAGTATACATTATTCGTAGGTATAAAGAGAGGATCTGTCAATGATATATTTACCAAATTCTTCTCGATTGAATATTTCAATAAATTTATCTAAACCTGCACGATACAAAGTATCGATATAGTTACTCCATTCCGCATTAATATCGGCTAACTCACCTTTAAACGCCTTATCTCTGAAATTATCTGCTACAACATGCACATCATTAATAATTTCATTTCGTAAATCGATATATTCTTTATACATCGCATTACCCATATATAGTCTGGTTGTCAGTTTGTCAGGTTCTAAAGTATATTTCATATACCATTCATTTTCAATTTGGTATTCAACCAATTGGAAGAACCAGTCACTAACCATTGACCATTTTTTAAAATCTTTTAAAAACTTATCTGTTGCAAAAATAGCTTGAATGGCATCACCGGACCTATATTTTAGCGGTATCTTATCAATAGGTGTCGTTATAACCGAACTGTTATACGGTTCACCCGACCATTTATAATGAACATTTTCAATACCGTAATAATATCGGTAATATCCTTCATCCGTAAAGTGTGTATAACGCATCATTGCTAAGATACGTTCTAATTTTTCATCATCGGCAGTTGATCCGAAGGTCCATGTTCCCCACATACCGTCACGGAAAGGTGCGGTAACATACCTGCAATTACCACCGACTCCATCCGGTCCTAGTACAGCCGGTACAATAACAAACTTAGCCTCCGGGTTATTCTCCAATATTCCCCCCGGAACTCTGTACATACTGTCGGGAGAATTTGGATTCATATTATTTAACGTATCCAAAGGAAAATGTCCATATTTACCGGTGTTTAAATTTCCATAAAAATTATTTGTAAAGTTTCCGGTTCCCGAAATGTTAGGCATATGTTGCATATATCCCTTTTTAAACATTTCACTTATGAAAACCAAAAAGTCTCTCCACATACCGGTTGCATGTGAAGGTACATAATTACCGGTAGCTTCATCATAATACAACCATGTATCCGGTCCCCATCTTCCGTTGTTGCAGGTGAACCCGAACATACCCGTATAAATATCCGACCAATGGCTACCATATGTAGGATGATCCAAAGGCCATAACGAACCGAAAGTGTCATCAACTCCGTTTTTATCAGGATCACCTTCTGAAAATTGTTGCATAATATCCAGGAACTCATCATATGTAATAACCCTGTTTGACAGGTACATTATACCTGTGTTTCTAGCTTTCAATCCTTCATGTTGGAATTTAATCTCTTCGAGATCATTAAAGCTATAACCTATACTCTCCAACCAGTCCAAGCGAAAACAATTTACGTTGTACCAATAGTTATTAGCCGCATAACTAAAAGACAATCCGTAATACATATCATCTTGGTCTTCTATTTTGTTGAATAAAAAGCCTATAGGGTTAGCTTCCAGTAATGCATAATACTCAGGCAAATGATTTTTTATTGTATCCAGAGAAATACTTCTAGTTAAACCTTCTCCATATGCAGCTACCGGATCAAATCGATTAACATAGCCTGTATCCGCCCAATCGCCCGCAGCAACCATCATCATAACTTGCTCGGTATCATATGCATCTACATTCCAAACCTGCAAATCGATATTGAACTTCTCTTCCAATTCCAATTCATCCCATCTGCCTTCTACATAGTTGTGACAAAAACGCGTAAGATAAGTAACTACATGGTGTTTTTCAAACGGGTTATCACTGTCTATCTCGTTTTTCTTATTTGAATCGGAGTCTTTCACACATGCTGTAAAACTAAATAAGATCGCCACAAATACCAAAATACATATAAGTCTCTTCCTCATTATGTATCCTCCCTTAATATATATTATTTAATAATTATATCATTAATTATCTTAATTTTTACCATTAATTATTATTTTTTTATAAATATTCTATAATTAACCTTGGTATTTTTATTTATTTCTTATAATAAATACAATATTTATGACCGTATTCATTCTTGTCATAATTCAAATAATAAATATACATAATAATTTCAACAATATTTCTATTGATAAATGAAACAATATTATTTGAAGCAGACACTTCTATAAAAGGAGATACTATAGATGCTAAAGTTTACAAAATATCTTAAAATATGTTTTTTATTTACAATCATATTGATTTTTATCATTTTTGGAGGTATAAATAACTTCCTAAATAAAATAAACAGAGAAATATATGAAAAATCACCTTCGGACTCATATGATGAGCTCTTAATTATGGATGAATCATTAAATGTCGATTCGGTAAACGCCGAGGGAGTTTTAGAGCCGGGTTTACAAGCGGTAGGGCCGGGAGTATCTACTGTTTTATTCCCATATGGAGATAATAATGCTTTTAACGGTAAAGAAATAATAAATATTATGTTGATTGGGCAAGATAGAAGGCCTTATGAAATGGAATGCAGGTCGGATGCCATGGTTTTAGCCACTTTGAATAAAAAGGATAATACTGTTAAGCTCACATCCTTCATGCGAGATTTGTATGTTGAAATTCCCGGTTACAAGGGTAATAGATTGAATGCTTCATACCAATACGGAGGAATAAAGCTCCTTAAGGAAACCGTAGAAAAAAACTTTTTAATACAAATTGATGGTAATATAGCTGTAGATTTCGAAGGCTTTGTGGCTGTTGTAGACAATATCGGAGGAATCGATGTAGAAATAAATCAAAGAGAAGCAAGATATTTAAACTATAAAAATGCAGGTACGGTTCACATGAGTGGAAAAACCGCACTAATTTATTCAAGGATTAGAGAAATAGGTAATAGTGATTATGAGAGAACTGAAAGGCAAAGAAAAGTACTGACAGCTATTTATGATAAAACTATGAAAATGAATCCTGTAAAAGCTATTAGCATGTTAAACAATACACTACCGTTAGTTACTACTGATTTATCTAATATGGAAATTATTATGCTTGTATCGAAAATAATGAATATGAAATATACCGAACCTGAGACACTACGCATACCCGTTGAGGGGTCTTATGAGGCAATAAAAATTCGAGGCATGGATGTTATAAAACCGGATTTACACAAAAACAGAAATGTACTACATGACAAACTATATGAGAACAAGTAATTTGAATAAATAGGTATTTTACTGCAAATGCTTTATTTATAGGTGAAGGTATTTTCAATGACAAAATGGAAAGATGTCGCTTAAACGGTATCATTACACTGTGGTTCACAGTAAGTGAGTTATCGCAGTAAAATTAAAATTATATTTTATTCGTTACGTGGCATATCTTTCAAATACTTTATTTTTCCCTCGGCTACATGCCTAAGGTGCTCACCATAAGGAGAATTTCCATATCTTTGCGCTGACAATAATATAGTTTGACTATCGATCCATCCGTTTATATAAGCAATCTCTTCAGGAGCGGATATTTTTATTCCTTGTCTTTTTTCTAACATTTGAATAAACTCAGTAGCGTCAACCAAACTGTCTATAGTACCGGTATCCAGCCATGCATATCCTCTTCCTAAAATTTGAACATTTAATGATTTATCGTGTAAATAAATACTATTAATATCGGTAATCTCAAGTTCACCTCTTACCGACGGTTTAACACTTTTGGCGTACTCTATCACTTTATTATCATAAAAATATAAACCGGTTATACAATAATTTGATTTAGGTTGTTTCGGTTTTTCTTCAATTGATATTACATTGGTGTTCTCGTCAAATTCAACCACCCCGAAACGTTCAGGGTCATTTACATAATATCCGAATATAGTAGCTTTTCCGTTATACGCGCTATTGGCGGCTTTCTTTAATAGCGTGGTAAGACCGTTTCCGTAAAATATATTATCACCTAATATCAAAGCACAGCAATTGTCTTCAATAAATTCTTCTCCTATTATAAAAGCTTGGGCAAGTCCTTCAGGGAAAGGCTGTTCTTTATACGATATTTTTACACCGAATTGACTTCCGTCGCCTAAAAGCTTTTTAAAGTTTGGTAAGTCATTTGGTGTTGTAATTATTAATATATCTCTTATTTGTGCAAGCATTAAAGTAGAAAGCGGATAATAGATCATGGGTTTATCATATACCGGTAATAACTGCTTACTTGTGATCATTGTCAAAGGATACAGCCTTGTTCCATACCCACCTGCCAAGATAATTCCTTTCATCATAAGAATTTATCTCCTATCTAAAATTACTGTAATACAGTCTGTACTTTTCCAATGTGTTACATACGGCTTCTATGTTTTCCAGCGAAACATCCGGTCCGGCTTCAGCCTTCAACATTAGGCCGCCTTTAGGCGAACCGAGTTTATCAACAACTTCTCGAACATGATCATCTATATCAGCCGGAGAACAAAAAGGAAACAACTGACGGTCCAGATCAAGATCTACACAAACTTTATCCTTACATGTCTTTATTAAATTATCCAACCCGTTTGCCCTAAATTGTGGATTTATTATATTTACTCCGCATTCAATGAAATCCGGAATGACTTCATAAATACAACCGTCGGTATGCATATATACATATCGGTCGTCATTTCGACAAAGCATAAATATTTTCATATAACAAGGTTTAATATATTTTCGCCACATAGCGGGGCTTATAGGTAAACTGTGCTGCATTCCGTTATCGTCTCCGAAAGATACCAGCTTGGATTTATTCTTTTTCAACATTATTTCTGTCTGTCTTAAGTTATAATTAAGTACGGTATCGATCATCATTTGCAATTCTTCAGGTTCTTCGGCGAAGTCAATCATCAGATCTTCAAAACCTCTCAGATCAAACAATCTTAAAAACATAAACCCGTGAGGTGTACCTATATCTATTTCAGGTGCTTTTATATTTCGTACGGATTCCCTTGTTGGGTATGGATGTCCTGTTACGATCGATTCCATCCCGTCATACATATTACTCCATACACACCCCCAAGCGTCGGTAAATGTTCCGGCTTTATACGATTCGGGCTTGGCGTCATAATTAACACTATCCTTGTCATGTCCCGGAAAAAGCAAAGGATGTCGCAATGCAATGTCACTCAAATCTGATCTATACTTTGCCCAAGTCGCAGGTAAACACCACAAACTTACAGGAATAGTGTCCGGGTGCTCAAATTTCATAGCTCTATAAATATCTTTCATAATGACCTCCGGGTTCAATGATTTATAACAGTTTTAGTAACGGTATAAAAAGTATATCATAAAAAAAGCCGTCAGGTTAAATTTTAACCCACGGCTCTTAATAAATTGTATTACCATATATAGCGGATCCTTATCCTTTAACTAATTCTAAATTGCCACTTACGGTACTTACAGAAAATCTTGCTTCCCCGTTCTTGTATACGTGCTTATTTCCTGTTATTGTCAATGCGAAATCACTTCTCAAGTTACCTGACACCTTACTGAAATCCATTGTAAAACCGTCGTTTTCAGGAAGTATTAATGTAATTTTACCGGATACCGCACTTGATCTGAGCTTATCGGGTATTTTTTCAAGCTGCGCTTTAATGCCCCCACTTACGGTTTCCATAGTAAAATCCGAAAAATCACCTGTAACCGAAACACCACCTGATGTCGTCTTAAATATTCCTGTTTTACCGTTTATGATGTCACTTTTTATAGCACCGCTAACCGATTCCAGTTTAACAACATTAAATTCACCGGATGCTCTTATTGCACCTGAAACAGTATTAATGTAAAAGTTGTCAGCTTTTAGATCCTCAGCCGAAACACCCGAACTAACACAGCTTATATCAATTGTGTCAAATACTTTTTCGGGTAGATAGACAGTTATATCCGTACCACGATCTACTTTAAACCCAATATTTATAGTACCTTTTCTGCCATCAGTTACGGTTAGTTTTCCGTTATTGACTTTTGACTTAAAAAGATCATTATCAGGAAAGTTCTCACCTGCGGTTTGAACTATCTTAATTGTATTATTCGTGCTTTTTTCGATATTCACACTACCTGATATCCAATCTAAATAAAAACTTGATATATTATCTTCTACTTCCAGTTCTTTAACGACCACATAATCCGACCTGCCAACAGAACCAAAATTAATTGAGAAAGAAAACGGATTTTTCATAATACCTCCTAAGGCAAATGCGGCTAATAAAGCTACCGCGACTACTAAAACTACCGCCCATATAATGA
>CAZJOD010000144.1:0-9426 GCA_964547525.1 uncultured Clostridiaceae bacterium | reverse complement strand
TGGTCAGTTTAGGAGAAGCTAAAAGTGACGGATCGGAATATAGAATCGATGTTAAGTTGAGTAAAAAAAATAAGACTGTCGAGGTATCGGATAACGGTATCGGTATGACCGCAGAGGAAGTAAAAAGATACATCAATGAAATAGCTTTTTCAGGTGCACAAGAATTCTTAGAGAAATATAAAAACGATAAAGACGATTCAAACCGTATTATCGGGCATTTTGGTCTTGGTTTTTATTCCTCTTTTATGGTATCCGACCAAGTTGATATTGACACTTTGTCATATCAGGAGGGTGCTAAACCGGTTAAATGGAAAAGTGACGGTGGAATGACTTATGAAATGGACGACGGTACGAGAACAACCAGGGGAACAACTGTTGTAATGCATATTTCCGAAGATGAAAAAGAAATAGTCGATGAATTTAAAATAAAAGATATTATTAAAAAATACTGCTCTTTTGTTTCATACGGAATATACTTTGAAAATGTTGATGAAAAACATAAAAGTAAAAAAGACAAAGAAAATGAAAAAGAGGATATAAAACCACTTAACAACACTAATCCTCTGTACTTAAAAAACCCGGGTGATTGCACGGATGAAGAATATAAAGAATTTTATCGTGATGTATTTTTTGATTTCAACGAGCCTTTGTTTTGGATACATTTAAATATGGATTATCCTTTTAAATTAAAGGGTATCTTATATTTTCCCAAATTAAAACACGAATTTGAATTGAATGAAGGTAGAATAAAGCTTTATTACAATCAAGTATATGTTGCCGATAACATTAAAGAGGTTATACCGGAATTCTTAATGTTATTAAAAGGTGTAATTGATTGTCCGGATCTACCTTTAAATGTGTCTAGAAGTTTTCTGCAAAATGACGGATATGTGCAAAAAATATCCTCTAACATAACCCGTAAAGTTGCGGACAAGCTAAAATCTCTCTACACTAAGGAAAAAGACGCTTACAGTAAATATTGGGATGATATTAATCCTTTTGTTAAATACGGCTGCATGAGAGAAGAAAAATTTTATGACCGAGTTAAAGACTTGGTGATTTACAAAACAATTTCCGGCAACTATTTAACCTTAAATGAATATTTGGATCAAAATAAAGATAAACATGAAAATCAAGTTTATTATGTAAATGATGAAAACAGACAGGCTCAGTATGTAAAATTGTTCAAAGATATGGAGATGGATGCCATAATAATGGCAAATGTTATTGATAATCACTTTATGCAGTTTATTGAAATGAAATCTCCGAATGTTAAGTTTAAAAGAGTAGATGCGGATTTGGCCGAGACCTTGAAAGAAGGTGAAATACTATCCGATGACAAACAAGCTACCGGAGAGTATGAGAAATTGGAGAAGTTGTTCCGAAAAGCTGTGGGGAATGACGCTTTGAAAATCAAGCTGGAAAATCTTAAAACCGGTAATATATCGGCTATGATAATATTATCTGAAGAATCACGCAGAATGAAGGAAATGGCTAAAGCGTTCGGAGGAATGAATTTTCCAATGGGTGAAGAAGATGATGAAACATTGGTTATTAATAGAAAAAACAATGTAATATCTAAGATTGTGAAAATGCTCGATGATGAAAATAATCAGGACACAGCAGAATTAATGGCTGCACATATTTATGATATGGCTGTTTTGGGAAATAAGCAATTAGATGCTCAAAGAATCAATAAGATAATTGAAAGGAGTAATATTATACTTGGAAAAATTACCGGAAACGAAGGAGAAATTTCTGATATCGGTTAGAAATGATATACAAGCGGCCTTAGTTGAAAATTTATTACGGGAACAGAACATACATTGTTCGAAAAGACATAAATCGGTAGGCTCTGTTGCAGCGGTTTATACAGGTATGAGCAATTTAGGTGTTGATGTTTTTGTAAATGAAAATGACTATGAAAGAGCTGCCGATATTATTAAAATTTATGATATAACGGTTTCGGAGGAGGATTTGGAAGAACAAGCAATGGAATATTCTATGCTTGAAGAAAACAACGATGAAAAAGCCGATTCTTCTTCCGCCAAAATGAAAAAATCATCAGGATACGGATTTACGGCGATATTTTTTATAGTTTTGGTTTTGTATTTGGTTTTTCGGTTTCTAAGGTAAGGTAAAAAATTAATGAATAGATATGATATATGTGTGGTAGGTTTAGGTTATATCGGCCTACCTACCGCACTTTTATTTGCAGAGGCAGGGAAAAGGGTTTTAGGATACGATATATCTCAAAAAACTGTGGATAAAATTAACGCATGTGAAAGTGGTAAAAATGAACAAGGGTTGAATGAATTACTGGTTAAAAATATGAAGGGTGGAAACTTAACTGTAGATACCAATCCCGATTATGCCGATGTATACTTAATATCGGTCCCGACACCTTTTAAAGACGAGATGTCACCGGATTTGTCCTATATTCAATCTGCTATGTCTTCGATAATTCCATTTATTAGTAAGGGTTGTTCTGTAATTTTAGAATCTACATCCCCTGTTGGTACTACCGATGAGTATATATGTTCAAGATTGATAGAAAAAGGTTATAAACCCGGAGATGATATATATGTTGCATATTCTCCGGAAAGAGTGTTGCCTGGCAACATTTTATATGAGCTGATCCATAATGACAGAATTTTAGGTGGTGTAACGAAAGAATCATGTGATCACATTGTTAACTATTATAAGCTTTTTGTTAAAGGTGATATATTGCTAACCGATGCAAAGACTGCAGAAATGTGCAAATTAATGGAAAATGCCTATAGAGATGTAAATATCGCATTTGCCAATGAGATGTCTAAAATGTGTGAAGAAGCAGGAATAAATGCTTGGGAAGTTCAGCAATTATGTAATAGACATCCGAGGGTAAACATACTAAAGCCGGGACCCGGGGTAGGTGGACATTGCATAGCGGTCGACCCCTGGTTTTTAGTGAGTAGATTTCCGGAACATACCCTACTGATTGCACAAGGACGAAAAATAAACGATTCAATGCCTTTGTTTGCAGTAAAGAAAATAATGAAAATACAACCGGTAACTAAAAATACGAAGATTGCCGTATTGGGTTTCACTTACAAACCGGATGTTGATGATATAAGGGAAAGTCCTGTTTTAAAGATAATTGCATTGCTAAAAGAAGAAGGATATAATGTATCGGTACACGATCCGTTTGTGGCCGAAGGTGTTTACGACAACACATCAATTGAAGATTGTCTAAAGGATGCGGATCTTATGCTGCTAGGCGTTGACCATAAAGTTTTCAAGCAAACCGATTTAAATTATGCATACGGACTTATGAGAAATAAAGTTATCTTAGATACAAGAAATTTTTTGAACCTTGATAAAGCAAAACAAATCGGTTTTAAATGCTATCTTTTGGGAGAAGGTTTAATAGAGGGTTGAAATGACAAAAAAAAGACGTAAAAGTTCTAAAGATCATAGAAACAGAAGAAAAATTTCCATATCAAACAAGTTGTTAATATTGCCGTTTCTTATAGGTGCAGGTTTAGTTCCTGTGCTTGTAAGAGGGATAGGTATCGAGCTTTATGAAAAGGCGGTTGATATATGGCCTACTATGGAAAGTGTGGTTTTTGACTTTTTTTCTTGGCAAAAAGCGATTTTTATAGTTCTTTCAGGGGTTATAGCCTTATTTTTAATATTTTTAAAGAAAAATATGGAAGGGTTTATTAAAAATAATAATAAAAAATATCTTATACCTGTATTTATTTATATTATATTTGTTGTACTTTCAACTGTATTCAGTAAATACCCGAAAACATCAATAAACGGATTTGTAGACAGATATGAAGGTGCGGTGGTGCTTTTAGCTTATATGACGTTATTTATCGCATCAATGTACATACCGGATAATGAAGAGAGAATACGAAAAATATTATGGGGAATAGTGGTGTGCTCTTTTGCAGTACTGCTTATAGGCGCATTTCAATTTTTCAATATGGATCTTTTTAAAACTGATATAGGTAAAAGATTAATTCTGAACAGTCGCCTTTTTGAATACAGAGAGCATTTAGAATTCTCGTTCAAACCAGGTTTTGTATATTCCACATTGTTTAATCCTAATTACGTAGGTGGCTATTGTGCGGTTTTATTCCCTGTTTATTTCGGATTGTTTTTTTATGAAAAAAAACTTAAATTTAAGCTAATTGCCGTCGTGGCAATGATATTAGCTTTATTAAATCTCTACGGAAGTGAATCTACAGCAGGAATTGTGGGACTTATCGCAGCAGTCTTAGTTATTTTTGGTATATATTTTATATCTAAATTTAAAAATAAAAAGGTTATCCTTATATCGGGAATTTCATTAGGTTTGGTAGCGGTTCTTTTATTTATATTAGTAAATGTTACGGATTATCAAGGTCGTGGTATATTGGGAGATATGAAGCTTACGTATATCGGAGACGAACCTTGGTATATAAATGATATGACAATATCAAGTGAAAAGATAGTTTTGGACATGAATCAAGGTTATCTGGAAATACGCAACGATGATGGAAAGCTGAGTTTTATCGATGAGAATAAACAAGAAATTAGTGTTTATAATTACGATATCTATAAAAAGTTGGATGATCCTAGGTTTGCGAATATGCAGTTTAAGTATGATTCGGATGATTATGTATTATCGATTTATCCTCGCCATTATTGTGGCTTCTCAGTACTATTAAATATAAATGGTTTTTATTCTACCATAGGCTTTAAAGGTGTTTTAATCCCGTTAGAAAAACCGAGAGATTGGTTTTTTGAAGGATATGAAACAATGGGTAGTTCGAGAGGTTATATATGGAGTAGATCAATACCCTTAATTATTACAAAATCTCTATTTATAGGTACAGGACCGGATACATACGCATACATATTTCCACAGAATGATATAAAAGGAAAAATGAACTCGGGATTCGAGTCTAATGTAGTTCTAATTGACAAGCCCCATAACATGTATATACAAGCGGGAATAAATACAGGCCTTATATCAATGCTTGCGCTCATGGCGTTATTCATGATTTTTATAATCGATACTGTTTCACTGTATATTAAATTGCCGTTCGGTAATTCTCTGAATATGCTAGGTTTAGGGTTGTCGGCAGGATGTATAGGTTATATGGTGACCGGTATATTTAATGACAGTACGGTATCAACCTCTTCAATGTTTTGGGTCTTGTTAGGTTGTTCAATTATTTTAAATCAGATCATTAAGATAAAATCGAAGAAAGATAATGAAAAATTAGTCAAATCCGGTACCTAATTAACCGGATATAAGGGGCAATATTGTTAAATAGCGGAAGCCAATAAATGTTTTTACTTTATTAAAAAAACATATTGCCAAAATAGGCCTGTTATCATATGATATAGTAAGTCCGTTTTTTAATCTTAGTTCGATGGATTTATAATATGAAAACGGATTGAATACATAATTTCGGGGGAATGGAATGAATATGCTTACAGTATCTACACCAAGCAGAATATGCTTATTTGGTGAGCATCTGGATTATTTGGAGCTAGAAGTAATCGCTGCGGCGATAAATCTGAGATTTTATGCTACAATATCGAAAAGAAATGACAATTTGATACACATAAAAATCAGAGATGAAAGAATTAATACATTAAATCAATCCAATGACAGTCACTTATACGAAGAAAAGATTATAAATTTAAATGAACCGATTATTTACGATAACAAAAGAGATTATCTAAAAAGCTCGGTTAACATCTTATTAAAGCAAGGTTACGATTTAAACGAAGGGTTTGATGTTGTAATGGATTCTGAGATTCCTATCGGTAAGGGAATGTCATCCTCAAGTACAATGATAATTGCTTTGATAAAAGCATTATTGGAAGCTATTGATTCAAAGGATAAAAATGATCCGCTTAAAATTGCAAGACTGGGCTTTTTAGCCGAGGTGGCGGAATTTAATGAGCCGGGCGGAATGATGGATCATTACACTTCCGCTTTAGGAGAACTGGTGCATTTAAATTTTGAAAACGGAGATACGGTTGTTAATCATATTGACATGAAAATACCGGGATGTTTCATACTATTTGACTCTTTGGAGAGAAAAAATACAACAAAAGTATTGGCGGATGCAAAATTTCCTGTTTTGAAAGCTATGGCCGAACTAAAACAAAAAGGAATTAATAATATTAGAGATTTTATAAAGGATCCGGAGTTGTTAGGTCATGTAGATAACCTGGACCCGGTTTTAAGCAAAAAGCTAAAAGCTGCAATAGATAATTTCTTTATATTAAATGAAGCACGTGTAATGTTAAATGACGATAAGTTTGATGATGTAAAATTCGGAAAACTGATAACAAAACATCATAAAAATTTAAGAGACGGCTTGGATATTTCCTCGACAAAAATAGAGCATATCTTGCATGTAGCTATGTCAAACGGAGCTCTAGGTGGAAAAGTTAACGGATCCGGTGGTGGAGGTTGTTGTTTTGTATATGCATATGACAAGGATTCTGAAAAAATATTAAACGCCGTAAAAAAAGAAGGTTATCCCGGTAAAATATTAAACCAAGATAACGGTGTAAGAAGAGACAAATAATTTATTTACCTGTATGATCCTGAGACCGGTTTTGTTTGCCGGATTGTAAAGAATCCGAATTTCCGGTCTTTTTCAAATTGTTTAAAGGCAATGTTATCATTGTCTTTTTTGGTTTGAATAATCTCATAGGAAGCCCTCCTTTTTTCGTTTTTTTTTAGTTTTTAGATAATTTCTATAAAATTCGATATGTAAATTATTGTTACCGGTTAAATGGTATTTTATACAAATATTACTTATGTATAATTATTAATTATTATAATTTAATAATATGTTATAATGACTAAAACACAATTTCTGACCGGAGGAAACGTTGAATGAGCAAAGATAACCAAATTATAAGAGAGTTGGCAAAAAGAACAGCCGAAATATCCAAAAAAGACGATCAAGAGGAAAAACGGATATTATGGTCAAGGCATAATGCTTTTCATAACGTAAGACCACCTATATATATAAGACATGCCGCATGGTTAATGGAAGTTGTAGGGGAAGATTTGCAGTGTGAAGATAGATTCTTAAGGCAACATGAATACTTTTTAAGATGTGCAATATTTCATGATACAATTGATGATGATTATATAATCGAACCGTGGATTACTCAAAAAGCGATTTTTGATATAAACGGAGAAGAAATATGGGGCCTTCCCATAAGTAAATCATTCACAAAAAAACAGGGAGCTGCAAAGTATAATCATCCTATAAAAGAACCTGACGATTTCTATAAAATGATTGTACCGTCTCACAAAATAAATTGGGAAAAAACCAAACTGGCGGTTGATAAATTGGAATATGCATTAAACGGATTACTTGAGGTTAATGTAGATACAACACCTTTGCTTAACGGATTTTATGCTGATATTTCAACTACATTCGGAAGGCTGAGAGGGTTTGAGCAAATGCTATGGGATATGTACGATCGCCCTGAATGGTTACATAAAGTTATGGCTTTTATGCGGGACGGAATTTTAAAGGTTCAACAAGAAGCTGAGGATTCCGGAAATTTTGTTTTAACAAGCAACGAAAATCAGTCAATGCCATATCTGGACGGTTTAAAAAGAATAAAAGCAAACAGTGGTCCTGTCTACAGAAATGAGATATGGGGATTTATGGCGGCACAAGAATTTGCGGGGGTATCTCCTGCAATGCATGACGAGTTTCTTTTACAGTATCAATTGCCTATATTAGAAAAATATGCAACTATAGCATATGGTTGTTGTGAAAGCTATACCCATAAGATTGATATGTTGAAAAAAATAAAAAATTTAAGAAGAATAGCGGTATCACCATTTGCAGATGTTGAAAAATGTGCTGAACAAATTGGCAAAGATTATGTGTGCTCATGGAGACCGGATCCGTCTGCAATGGTTTCTTCAACATTTGATCCTTTATATATTAGAAAACATATTACTGAAAATATAAAAATGTTTCAAAAGTATAACTGTAGCTTCGACATATGCTTAAAAGATATTGAGACAATACAAAATCAACCCGAAAGGATCAAAGAGTTCACCCGAATTACTAGAGAACTTGCAGAATCGTTATGATTAATATTAAACATGGAAAAATTTTGACAGGATGACAGGTTAACAGTCACCCTGTCAAAATATTACTTGAATTGGTTACGAGTCGCTTCAAATACTTTTTTAACCATGCGTCCGCCTATAGGACCACCTTCGTGACCGTTTTGAGCAGAAGTCAAATTTCCCTTGTATTCATCGTTAAATTCTTTGCAGAATTGAACATGACCGATTTCTTTAGCACTTTCAAATTTTAATTTTGTCATGGGATCTTTGCTTTCAGAGATCAGTTTATTTATTTGATTTTGAGGTACGACCATATTACATTCACCGCCTTTAATAATAAAATACATTTTTATTTTGTGTAGAATATTAATAATATTGCATGGAAATTTAAAATAATTCAAGCACATGTTTCCAATGATAGATGTAAAAAAGGATCGTTTTTAAAGCGATCCTTTTAAAAATGTTTTCAGTTATTAGTAACGACTATATATCTGAAAAATCTTGTTGTTCATAATAAGCTGTTGTATCCGTATCGGTATCAGTCACCATTGGTTCAAATGAATCATACCAACATTCTAATCCTCCCAACCGGTTAAAAGGGGAATGCATACCGCGAGTATTACGGTTTAAGCCGGTATTTCTGCCATACCGCATGATTCGATTTTGTCCGGTATAATAACCTGAATATATTCCCAAAACATTATCAGGAATTGAACCGTTACCTTTTGAATCAAGATCTTTAAATATCATCTTGCACCTCCTTTTATGTATGATATAACATACATTTTTATAGTTAAAGAAAATAGCATTTAGTAATCACATATTATTTTTACTATTTTCCTGATTAATATTAGTTTTTTTATTATTATTTAAAAATAAAAAAATTATGTATGCATCTTCGCCAACATATTACGCTATTACAGTCCGATGTTTATTCGCTCTTTTGAAGTAAAAATAATTAAAAATCACAAAAAAAATATAACTGCATAATATTTAATATATGGATTAGACATATATTCACAATAAATATATTGTGACTGCTCCCCTTCCTATAGAGCGCTGAATTCAGCGCTCTTCTTAAATATAAAAACGACTAAGATAAACAAAAATAAAATATATATGATTTCACTGCAAAAACTCATAAACTGAACTGTAATAATTTTTTTTGCAGTATAATTATACGTAATAAAGCAATTATAGTAAATATTACTAGTTTGCGCAATGTCTGCTTATGCTTAACTAATGTTAATGGTAATAATAAAAAATTATGTATTAAAAAGCAAGCATTCAATTATTGGTCGGTATAATTCTTTGTGTTGCGG